>DATNQL010000025.1:0-29022 GCA_036704025.1 Stenomitos sp. | reverse complement strand
GAAGATTTACCTGTGCCGCGACTGCCGTAGAGCAAGATGTGGAGAGCCGGGTAACCCGCAAGTAAACATTCTGTATTCTTGAGTAGGGCAGCTTTCTGTGACTCATAACCGGCTAATTCCGTAAGCCGAATCGGATCAGGGTGAGCAATCCCTATTAACTGCCCAGACTGCCAGCGAAAGGCATGATACTGGGCGAATAGTCCTGTGCCAGATTGCTGGTAATATTCCGCTAACATCTCTACCGCATCCCCCCAGTCATCCAACTGTTGCAGCTTTTCTCGAACACACTGCTCATGGAGTGCCGCCCGACTTTGGCGTACCCCGCTTGACGTCCCAATATCCCCCTGATGATGCCATGCCATGGGGGCAACTGTTAGTTTGACGGCAACTTGCACCCAACGGCTGAGTTGTTCACTGCTACACTGGTAAAGACTCTGCAAGACCTGCAAATCCTGGCGAGTGGCGGCAATAAGGGCAGAAGGCAATTGCTCAATCGGTGTCACTTGAGCTTGCTGGCTAAACGGATTATCGTCTCTAAGAATTTGGCTGACAAAGTAATCTTGCCAACTTTGTTGACTCGTGGCTAAAGCTTTAAACCATCTGCCGTAAGCATGGAGACACTTCAGTCCATCCGCATCGCTGTGCAGAAAGGCTTGCAATAAATCACAGAAAGCTTGACCGACTTCTCCACTCAGGACAGATTGATAAAGTAATAGTGACGCCGCTTGGCGTTGGAGCATTTGGATGGAGACAGTAGCGGGAGTAGCCATGCAGGAGCGATCACTTCAGTCAAAACGTCATTGAATTTTAGCGTCTATCCATCCTTCCTATCGAGGATATTAAGCTGATGTGCGTTTAAATTGCACACCTTGGCGATGAGGAAAAAACGCTTAATCCTTCTGTCCTCTGCCGTGCCTCCTCCATCATGCAACTTAAATGCTGATGAGCTTACCGTCCCTTCCCTCCCATATCAATCAAACAGAGGTGATGATGTCATCGTTCTTAAAATCCACCCTGTTGCTCTGGTTAGAGAAATCTTTACAAAACGAGGTTAGATCATTTAGGTCAAGTGAAGTTTCCTATTCAACTCTTGTCATCTCTGGAGGGACTAGATTACGCTCAATCAACAAGTCTTAGGAAACACTAACAGCCACTCTTTCCTCAACCGAGTGAATGGTCATACGAGCAAAATTATTATTAACTGTACAGGAGAAACAATGACCAGCAACATTGTCAAAAACTTGGCTGCCATAACTGTCGCTGGTACATTGCTGAGCTTCATCATTGCGAGCACCGCTGTAGGCGTTGCCGTCATCTTAAACGTGACAGGCGTTCAGGCGACGACGCGGGGCGATGTGAATTCTGGGCAACGATAGACAATTCGTTCTCCCGGCACGGAGTTAAGCCGCCTTCACTAAACCGCTGTGTTTGAGTAGAGGCTCCGTACTCGGTTCACGTCCCCGGAATGATTGAAAGACTTCCATGGGATGTAAACTACCACCGAGAGCCAACACAGTATCCCGGTATCGCTTGCCGGTGGTGGCGATTGCCTCTTCATTATCTAGCCCTGCCTCCTCAAACGCCGCGAAGGCATCCGCACTCAGGACTTCAGCCCACTTATAGCTGTAATAACCCGCCGCATAGCCCCCAGCAAAGATATGGCTAAACGCGCACAAAAAGGCGTCTTCGGGTAAGGGTGGCAAAATGGTGGTTGTCTGAGCAATCCGCCTACGCACATCTCCCGGAGTTTCCTTGCCACCGGGCACATAGCGGTGATGCAGCTCTAAATCGACAAAACCAAAGTGCAGTTGTCGCAACATCACAGTGCCACTTCTGTAATGCCGTGCCGCCAGTAATTTCTGATAATAATGTTCTGGCAGTGGCTCACCCGTTTCATAGTGCTTAGCCATCCCCATTAACGTAGGCCGGTCATAGCACCAATTTTCCATAAACTGGCTGGGTAATTCTACCGCATCCCATTCCACATTATTAATCCCGGCGGCACCAGGATAATCAACCTGGGTGAGCATGTGTTGCAAGCCATGACCAAATTCGTGGAACAGCGTCTCCACTTCATTAAAGGTCATGAGACTGGGCTTACCATCGACCGGGGGAGTCTGATTACAAATTAAATAGGCTACTGGTAAACGTGTGGTAGATGCACCATGATCAGAAATTTTAGCGCGACCAATGCACTCATCCATCCAGGCACCACCCCGTTTTTCCTCAGGACGGCTGTAGGGATCTAAGTAAAAGTAAGCAATAGGAGTGTTTGTCTCGTCCGCAATTTGAAAATAATGTACATGTTTATGCCACACGGGAGCCTGTCCATCCGCTGCCGTGACAGTAACCCCAAACAACCGATGGACGAGGGCAAATAATCCATCGAGGACTTGTGGCAAAGGGAAGTAAGGGCGTAATTCTTCGGCACTAAAGGCAAACTTTTCTTCCCGTTGGCGTTCTGCCCAGAAGCTGATATCCCAGTGCTTCAAATCTTTGGCTTCCTCGGCACCCTTCGATGCGGCAAACGCTTTCAACTCGTCTAAATCTTGAACCGCCGCATCGTAACTGGCGCGACGCAATTCCTCTAGCAGTTTCTCTACCGCCTCAACATGAGGAGCCATCTTACTGGCGAGGCTCAATTCGGCATAGCTATTAAAGCCCAGTAGCTGTGCTTTTTCCTGACGCCGTTCTAAAATCCGATCAATCAGTGGGTTATTATCCAACTCACCCTGCGAGGCACGGCTGATAAAGGCTCTGTAGAGTTTTTCCCGTAAGTCGCGACGGGTGCTGTGTTCCATGAAGGGGACATAACTGGGGTAATCCAGAGTAATCCGCCAAGGGCCATTTTCCGTTGTCGCGCCCTCCTCTCCGGCTGTACGAGCTGTTTGAGCCGCCAAACTTAATAAGCTAGGGGGTAAGCCGTCCACTTCATCTTTTTGGGTGAGAGTCAAGCTAAAGGCTTTTGTGGCATCCAGTACATGGTTCGAGAATTTGGTAGAAAGTTCTGCGAGTTCGAGTTGAATCTCATTAAAGCGAGCTCGCTTTTCTCCCTCCAAACCCACACCGGAGAGTTCTGCCTCTCGGATTGCGGCTTCCACAATCCGCTGTTGCGCTGGCTCTAGGCTGCTCCAAGCCTCGCCTTCACGCAAAGCTTTGTACGCTTTGTAAAGAGATTGGCTTTGGTTCAGCTTGTTGACAAACTGTACAACATGAGGCTGCACGGCTTCATAAGCCTCCCGCAGTTTAGGGCTATTCTTGACACCCATCAAATGACCAACAATCCCCCAACTCCAAGTCAGGCGTTCTGTCAAACGGTCTAGCGGTTCAACCAATCCACTCCAAGTGGGTGTGACTCGATGCTCTAAGCTAGCTAGTTCCTCTTCTAATTCTGCCAACAGTTGTGTCATGGCGGGCACAACATGCTCTGGCTCAATCGCATCAAACGGAGGTAGCCCTTTGCCAATTAACAAAGGGTTATTCGTAACAGTTGCATTCGCAATCATAACTAGTGGTTCGTTTCAGACTCTTGAAGTGAACTGCTTTAATTGTTGGGGCTATGTTTATACCTAGCAGTGATCCCTGTCTTGAGAAATGATGACAAATGGAGTTTGATCACCCTTAGGGCTATAGGCAAACGTATCCGTTGAGGTTTAGCCTAAGCCCTTACACGGTTTTGCTAATGACTGCCGATACAAGTAAGCTTCTATTTATTATCTGGAAAATTTATCACCGGGCTGGGGGGGGTAACCGTAATCCTTGAGGTGTACTAACCCCCATACAATCGAGTGTAGCGGCTCAACGGCGTTGGAGCAGAGACGAAAAGCGCTCTTTGATATTGGTAACCGTTGTTTGAATCATGTTAGCCGTCGTCGGCTGAGGACGAACCGCCACCTGAATCGGCTCATCCTTGAATTCCTTGAGTCGATGACCATATTCCAAGTTGTTTTGGTGCTTACGCAGTTTCGGGAATAGGCGGAAAACACCCTTGAGCAACTCCTGTTCCTGCTCAAACACCGCTTGGTTGATTTGACTACTCCGGTTCACCGCTATTGAACCCGCTGGCAACCACTGTTGCTGACCTTTAATCCGTACATAAATATTAAATTCTGGCACGCCGGACTTTTTCATCTCGTCGTATTTCCGTGCCGCCGCCACCCGTTTCGCTTTACTTTTCTGGGCTGTCTTTTGCTTCGGCTGAACTTTCCCGAATCCAGTTTGGGTTGTCACAACGATTACTCCCTTACTTCCTTAACAAAAGTTTACACCATTTTCATATAACTTTTGCAGGATACTGCCAATTGTCGGTCAACCGCAGGATTTCAGGCGGAATTGAGTGGTCTTGGGGACTTCAATCCTAGAATCTTGCTTCATCGATTTAACCACTGGAGAAACAAAGTTTTTTGCTCGATGGCTCAACCCAGGCGATACATGTTCTCCTTGGCAATTGAACCCCTACAATTAAAAAAACAAGGTGGATTGCGGTAACGGTACGACCCCATTACAGGCTGAGCCGAGAAGGCAATCCTCGATCCATTAACATTTTTTTAAAAAGTTATCTGAGTGGCAACCAATGTAGGGGACGGCTAAAGCAATGCGTAAGCTTTCAGAAACTGTTTATTCGAGTTTATTTTGGTTAATTTCTGGGCTACTGGTTTGGCTGATCATTTTACCTGTAGCATTAATCGGTTTACCACTAATTATGCTGGGAAAAGTAGCAGGACAGATGCTTTTTAAAGTCCCTCATTCCAATTTAGTCAACGAAGAAAACCGCTCCCTAATTCGTCTTGAAAGCGAACCTCAAAATGCTGTTCAGCCAATTTTCAAAACATTTATTATAAAAACTATCATTGAAGTCCCGGCTTTTTTAGCTGCCGTTATGTCTCTACAACCGAAACGATTCTTAAAAGATGAGTCAGTACAAGATGAGTCAGTAAAAGCTCAGATCATGCCGATAGAACCCGCCAATTTACCAGGAAAATTCCGATGACAATTGATCCTCATGGTATATTCATGCAACCCAGTCAAGGTTCCTCCTATTGGGTGCTAAAAGACCTGTATACCTTCAAAGTATTGGGTGAAGATACAGAACAAGCTTATGCTCTCTGTGAGATTTTAATTCCACCCGAAAGCGAAACACCACCCCATATTCATAGCCACGAAGATGAAGCATTCTATATTCTAGAGGGTGAGATGGAGTTTCAACTGGACGGGCAGACAATTGTAGCAACACAAGGGACTTTCCTTCATTCTCCTAAAGGACAACTGCACAGCTTTAAAAACAGTGGGTTAACACCTGCTAAAATGTTGTGTTGGGTGACACCCGCAGGATTAGAAAAGTTTTTTTTAGAAATTAGTGTACCAATGAAAGAGCGATCACCTTTGCCCCCTGCCATCAGTCCGGCAGATATTGCCAGAATTATGGCAACAGCTTCTCAGTATGGTTTGGAAATTATGCCTCCTGTGACGCCCCAATCTTAAGCGGTTTTCCAGCTTTACAAACCCCCTGACTCATTGCATAAAATATGAAGAAGAGGAATTGGTAAACCGAGGGAATCCCTATGCTCAAAAGCGTGGTTGTAGCCTTGGTAAGTTTGGGGTTAGTCATACTGACGACGTTAGCGCTAGCTCCAGCGGACGCGGCTACGAGTAATTCAGAGACTTATATATGGAGCTTTGCCTCCTTAGATAGCCATCAACTGGTTTGTAAACAGGTGGTGATGCATCCAGAACGAGCATTACAGCGCCGCTCTTCCCAAGAGCAAGTGGTACAGATGAGTTCTATCTCTAGAATTGTGAGCGATCGCTATTGCGCGAATTCAGCCAAGCCTGACCTAGCAGGCAATTAAGGGAATCGGGAGGGGAATTGAAGAAGGCAGAAGAAGGAAGGGGATTCAAACCCCTCCTGAACTTCGAGCCAGTGAAACAGTGTTCAAATATGCTATGCGCTTGATACCCTTACTTCTTTCAGTCGTGGGCAAAGAACGAAGGAACTCCTTCTGTCTTCTGCCTTTTGCCCTCTGCCTTTTTTAGTCAATCCTATCCCCTCAAATTCTGCAAAAAGTGCCCAACGAGGTAAAGAGAACCGCACAAGACAATTAAACGTTTCGATGTCTCCATGGGGTTAGAGGTTGCCGCTTCTAACCCTTTCTCTAAATCAGGATAAGTCCGGCAATCCGCGAGTTCTGGACAAATCTTTTGGGCTAAAATAGCGAGGGCATGGGGGTCGGCTGAGCTATGGTCAGGGACAGGTACAAGGTACAATCGGTCTGTTGAGCGCAGTAGAGCGTCGAAGATATCCGCGTGATCTTTGGTTGAGAGGATGCCCATCACCCAAGTGACTGGGGTGTTGAGAGTATCCACATACTGACGGAGGGCAATGGCGGCGGCTGTATTGTGAGCACCGTCGATCAGGAGGGGATGATGGTGCCAGGTTGTCCACTGAAGGCGTCCCAGCCATTGGGTTTTAGCCATACCGTTTTGAATGGCGGCGTCAGGAATATTCCAACCCTGAGAACGGAGAATTTGCACCGTTGCGATCGCAAGGGCTGAATTACTCAGTTGAATGTCGCCCAGTAAGGGCAAAGGGTATTGAATCCCCTCATATTCTGCCCACCTTTGTTGCCACTCTCCCGGAGTAAGGCTACCATGGCTCAACAAGTCTTTCTTACCCCCTAAATCCACGCCAGGTGCTCTACTTGGGGAGACCTCAAGACTGCACTGGCTCCCCCATTCTGGGGGACTTTGAGATTCTGATTCCCTCAAAAGTTGGGTGGGTAACTCCACGGCGGGTTTTACCCAAACGGTAGGGCAATCCAACTCTTGTATCCGCCCTTCTACAACTGCCTTGGCTTCTGGAGGAAGTTGTCCAATGACAGCCGGACATCCTGGTTTGAGGATACCCGCTTTCTCTCTGGCGATATCTGCTAAGGTAGGCCCAAGATTTTGCCAATGTTCTCGACTCAGAGAGGTGATTATACTCACTAAGGGGACGTCGCAGACATTGGTGGCATCCAACCGTCCTCCCAATCCCACTTCGATGACCGCAATATCGACTTGCTGCTGGGCAAAATACAACCAAGCGGCAGCCGTAATCACCTCAAACTGAGTGGGTGAATCTTGACTATCTTGGGGAATTGCCGCTTTCACTTGCAGCAGTAATTCTGCCAACGCGGCAATAGAAATGGGCTGTTCGTTTAAACAAATGCGCTCATTCCAATCGACTAAATGCGGCGAGGTGTAACGTCCCACTCGATATCCAGCTTCTGTGAGTACAGCCGAGAGATAGGCGCAGACGGAACCTTTGCCATTGGTTCCAGCCACATGCAGGATGGGGACGCGCTGGTGAGGGTTGCCCAAGTCTGCCAACAGTCGCTGAATTCGCTCTAAGCCCAGATGGACACCAAAGCGTTGGAAGGGATTAAGGAGAGAGTCGATGTCCATAGTAGTTAGTTGGCAAGTCGCTTTGGGCACACTAGGCATAGTACGACTAGCGATGATTCTCAGTAAAGCCTCAACGGGCTACTTGGGACGCATCCAAAAACGTGACGGGAGCGATCGCTTTTTCTTTGTGCGCGAGTTGAACTAACTAAGCTAGAAAATAGCTAGTGCAGAGTTCTA
Organism: Stenomitos sp.; assembly: GCA_036704025.1. Classification (GTDB taxonomy): domain Bacteria; phylum Cyanobacteriota; class Cyanobacteriia; order Cyanobacteriales; family Coleofasciculaceae; genus Allocoleopsis. Next base: position 21,402 of record DATNQL010000025.1, on the reverse strand, counting down.
ACTGACTGGTAGACATCTAACTGACTGGCTATGAGTACCCTAGTTGTCATTAATACAGCATTTCCACTCCCCGCCCCTGACATCGAAGCCCTGATCGAAGGGCGGATGATCGTTGTCATTCCTAGGATATTCATCAATCCAGGGCGGCAATTTGCTCTCTACCCTACAGATACCTCGGTTAACGTACTACCGACCGAGCAGTATTATCGGTCCAATTTTCTACATACAGTTCAAAGATCTCTGGCTGAACTCGATGCTGAGACGGTTTTGATAAAAGCTTGGGCCAGGTGCGAATTTTGTCAAGTCATCGATGACACTGAAACTCTGGATCTCTTGTCCCAGCTATCCGTATGGACGAAGGAAGCCTTGCTGCAAACTCGTACCCAACGAGGGAATCTGTTTCTCGCCTTCTTGAGAGTTCACCGACTCCCTCACGTCTTAGAAATCCCGGTTCAGTCCAGCCCCCGCTTCTTCTCTCTGCCGCAACCCTTGACGGTGACGGCGGCAACTCCCGTTTTAGGCGATATCTTCTTTGAACAGCGTTGTCGCCAACTGATCGAACCCAAATCCTCATTACATCCTGAATTGGAGGTTTTGCAGGGAGCCATTGCACCCCTGTGCGATCATAATCTTGCGGCTAAAGAACTCGATTACGAGACGAAAATCTTACTCGGTTGGAGTGGTTACAAGTCCACTGGCTCTATCCCCCCCACACTAGTCTGGATTCAAACCATCGCCAAAGTGGGTCATTCTAGTGCTCACGATCAGTTTGAAACCTTAGTGCGTAAAAGCTTAATAGAACTAGGTTTTACCAACTCCCATCCGAATCCTAAAACAAGTCTTAATGCTGGGGCCATTGGCGAAGAAGAGGGTTTAGATTTTTATTGTGACGCTCCCTATCCACTGGTCGGAGAGTGTCAAGCCTCTCAAGAGGAGAACGTGCCGAATTGTGCCTCTGACCATCTGCTCAATCTTGGTTATACACATCTCGGTGACTCACAGTTTGACGGTTTTGTCAAAATATTTTTTGCCGCTCACCCTTTAACCCCAGCCGATCAAAAGGCCGCTGTTGAGAACCACATGAATGTTATTCGTCCTGAAACTTGGCAACGGTTAGTTGAATTGAAAGCACAACATCAAGGCTCAATCAACTTGCTAGAGCTTAAACCGTGTTTACAGCAAGCGCCCTTTGGTGAGGAGGCTGATGCCAAAGTTAACCACTATATTGACAAGGTACAACAAGACATTAAAGTGCGATCGCGCTTGGTGGCACTAGTCAAAAATTATCTCCACAACGCAGGGCTGAGAGATACCACCGTTGAGGCGATCCATGGACTGTATACGGCTTCCCAGCCGCATCACCCCTTGGCTCCAGAGGAGATGCACGACATTCTGATCGAGCTGGCTTCACCGTTAACGGGTTACTTAGGGCGAATTAAAGGCAAAGATTGGAACAGCGATCGCTTCTACTTCCTGCGGGAATTAAAGCTGGAGCGAGAATTGGCTTGATATCAGGTGATTGTTGATTGTGCCTATTATCATCAAACCATCAGTTTTATGCAACCAATCGAGCGCTACCGTGGGTGTCTTCTCGGCTTAGCCACTGGCGATGCGGTGGGAACAACTCTGGAATTCAAGCGACCGGGCAGCTTTACACCCATTAATGATATGGTCGGGGGTGGCCCTTTTGGGCTACAGCCAGGGCAGTGGACGGACGATACCTCAATGGCATTGTGCTTAGCCCAAAGCCTGATTGAGCAAAACGGCTTTGTCCCAACCGATCAACTGCAAAGATATTGGCGATGGTATGAAGTCGGGCATCTGAGCAGTACTGGACACTGCTTTGATATTGGTAATACGGTAAGAAGGGCGCTAATCCAGTTTAAAAGCACAGGGGAACCCTATTGTGGTTCCACAGACCCTCGCAGTGCTGGGAATGGGTCGATCATGCGTTTAGCTCCCGTGCCTCTATTTTTTGCTCAAAATCCTGAAGAAGCGATCGCAAAATCAGCCGAAAGCTCCCGCACGACTCACGGAGCAGCCACGGCTGTCGATGCCTGTCGTTACTTGGCAGCGTTACTGGTGGGTGCGGTAAACGGAGTCAGTCGAGAAGAATTACTTTCGAGTCACTACAGCCCCATTCCCGATTATTGGGGAGAACATCCCTTAGTGGATGAAATCGACGAAATCGCGGCAGGCTCATTCAAACACCGCGAACCACCAGAGATTCGAGGAACAGGCTATGTAGTCGAATCCTTAGAAGCTGCCTTATGGGCGTTTTATCATAGCCAATCCTTTGCAGAAGGATGTCTCTTAGCCGTCAACTTGGGCGATGATGCCGATACAACCGGTGCCGTTTATGGGCAGCTAGCTGGAGCCTTCTATGGGGCGCAGGGAATACCCTCATCCTGGCGGGAGCAGCTAGCCTACCGTGATTGGATTGAATCCTTCGCCGAGCAACTTTTTTCCTTAGCCAATTCTCAGTGAGATACCAGTCAGAACCCTTACGGGGCGTTTCGTTAAAAAATTTAACAATTATTAAAGCCATCCAGATCTTGGATTTTTAGCACATTCCTTTATAGTGGAATAAAGAAATCAATATTCCGGATAAGACAAACCTATAAAACACTACCCAAGAAAAAAACCGGATACAGTCTCAAGCAGAACAGCAGTCCCATACCTCTAGCATCCACATAAAACCGATCCGGAGTACTGATTCATCCATTACTTCAATCGCTGTTCTTGTCCTAATAATGAGGATAAGGATAGCAATAAGAGTTAGCTATTTACAGCTAATAGCCACTAACGTAAATCCCTGTGATCACGTTCGTGCAGCAGCGCTTTAGCGATCGCAACGTTAGGAACGTCGGCGTAGTTTAGTCCAGTCGGACAGGGAGTTCTAGTAGCTTTTTAGTCCGCAATTCACTTTTTTCAAGCAATAGTTTGGGGTTAGTTAAAAATGGCAAAAATTCAAGTCTCTCAACCAATCAACACCAATGACGAGCAAGCCTTATATTCTGAGAATTTGATGCTTTATACTGAACTATCCTCAACTGAAACCGAGACACTCAACGAGGGTCATGTCCTGCAATTTTCTGAACCTGAATTTGAGCTCAAATATACCTCGACAGAAGAACCAGGAATGCCAACGGCAAGCAATAGCGAAGAATCATTCTCTCCAGCATCACGCCAAACTCAACGGGTGGAAAAGAATGTAGTTGTATCCCAGTACAGGGCACCCCGAATCAGGCGGTGTGGTGGACTGAGTGATTTCTAAGAGCCAACAAATGCATATGCTCAGCTTGGCAGGTGCTTTCAAGGCTTGGAGTGTTGCGTTTTGAGTGAAGGAGATTTCCTCCTCTTTAGGGGTAGAGCATTCGCGCAGAAATCTTGGAGTAAAACCAACAAGATCAAACGCGAATGCTTCGCCTTCGCTGGGAGGATGATGCAATCACGAGGAAGGGCAAGAGAGTAAAAATTACCTGGCGATGGGAAAGATGCCGTTGGCGAATTGATGAGGGGTGACGTTCCACACAGGGAAATCATGTAGGGGTACCCCTTGTGGGTACCCTAAATTCAGGCAGGGCATCCACATCAGGCAGGGCATCCACAAGGGATGCCCCTACAAATCCCTAAAATCTGGGTTTTGGAGATGAGGGGTCAAACCCCTCGTTAATTGACCAACGGTATCAGGGAACTTAAACTCTATTGCCCATTGCTTGACCCGCTAACCATCCCGTCGTCCAAGCACTCTGAAAGTTAAATCCACCCGTAACGCCATCAATATCCAAGATTTCTCCCGCAAAGTAAAGACCCGGAACCAAACGACTTTCCATCGTCTTAAAGTCCACTTCTTTTAAACTGACTCCGCCGCAGGTGACAAACTCCTCTTTAAAAATCCCCTTCCCTTTAATCGAGTATTGTCCCTGAATCAGTTCTTGAATGAGCTGGTTGAGGGCTTTTTTCGAGACTTCCGCCCAACGTTCTTCGGCACCAATACCCACACTAGCCACTAAACTCTCCCACAACCGCTTAGGGATAGGGACAGGACAACTGGTAGTAACTTGGCGTCGCGGCAACTGAGACTTAACCGCCAAGAGCATTTGACGCAGACTTTCCTCGTTGTATTGGGGAAGCCAATTCACGAGTAACGGTGTTTGGTAATGATGCTCATGTAAAAATCGAGCACCCCAAGCCGACAGCTTGAGAACAGCGGGGCCACTTAATCCCCAGTGAGTAATTAACAATGGCCCTGTTTGCTCTTTTAAGGTTTTACCCGCTTCCGGTAATCGTAAATGAGCATTATTCACACTTATCCCTGCTAAATCCTGCAAGCGAGGGTCAGGAATATTGAAGGTAAATAGAGAAGGAACCGGGGATTCGACAGTGTGACCTAACGCTTTGACAATGGCGTAACCTTGAGGATTGCTACCTGTAGCGAGGAGGATGCGATCGCATCTTAAAATCTCACCCGTCTTGAGTTCAACCTCAAATGCCCATGGGGTAGAAGAAGTATCCTTATTGTCACCTGAGAGTCGGGACTGTTGTGGCTCAATCGACTTCACCGGCGTCCCCATGCGAAACCTGACTCCAGCCTCCTCCGCCGCATTCACCAAACAATTCACAATCGTTTCCGAATTATCCGTGACCGGAAACATCCGTCCATCCGATTCGGTTTTCAGCTTCACACCCTGAGACTCAAACCACGCCACCGTATCCTTGGCGTGAAATCGCGTAAAAGCCCCCCGCAAGGCTTTGCTGCCTCTGGGGTAATTTTGCACTAAAAGTGCTGGTTCAAAGCAGGCATGAGTGACATTGCAACGTCCCCCACCCGAAATCCGAACCTTAGATAAAGGCTGACGTCCAGCTTCGAGTAAAGTAACTTGAGCGTGGGGATAGGCAGACGCACAGGTCACAGCCCCAAAAAAACCCGCCGCACCACCCCCGATGACTATAATTCGTAAAGATTGCAAAGTGAATAAAGTACCAATAAAAACGAACGTCTTCTATTCGTTATACTCTTCAAAGTCTTCTTTCGTTGCACCGCACACAGGACAGACCCAATCTTCAGGGATATCTTCAAAAGCCGTTCCCGGTGCGATATCACTATCCGGGTCGCCTGATTCCGGGTCGTAGACGTAGCCGCAAACAGTACAGAGATATTTTGTCATGGTTACTCTTCTTAGCACCGAAGATAGTATAAACCTCCGGAAAGCGGCTTCCAGAGGCTAAATATTTTATTTAGGTTTCCCTAAACGGTCACTTTTTGCTTGGACCAGACACCATTTTCATCTTCTTCATACTGTTGGTGAACGGTTTCCCAAGCGGCCTGTTCTGCCTTCATCGGGTCTTCTGTGTCATCGAAGACGGTATTGTAGCGTTCCATGAAGGTTCTTTGAGCCTCATCAGAGAGATGCGATCGCACTTCGGGAGACAAGTCTCTAGCCTCATTACACCGTCCAGGACAGGCACGAGGTAGAGTCATATCACTGATATGCACTTCTTCCCCGCCCGCACTTTCCAGTAACAATTGAAATTCTCCACTTTTATTGGCGGGAACTTCTGCCATCACCAGAAACTCACCCGCCTCTACGCGAGTTTGGTAAATGGTTGCCTTATCTTCCGGCATTCCCCAAGCGACAAGAGCAGAAACTAAACCTGCACCCGCACTGCCTGCGATCGCACCACTTGCCGCACCCAACAGTAGCGCACCCAAGGGTCCTGCTGCTACTACAGGGCCGACAAAGGGAATAAACAACACGCCAACACCCGTTAGTAGTGCCAAAAACGAGCCAAATAAGGAACCAAAAACGGCACCCGATCGCAGCCCCCCAAAGACCACATCCCGTTTAGTGATAAAGCCAGCAATTCGGGTTTTGGATTGAAAATTCTTGCCCATGACCGAAATATGGTCTTGAGGCACACCCCGATCCATTAATCGCCGCACCACTTGATCGAGTTGCTCTTGTTCCTTAAATACCGCCGACACCGTGCGTTCTGCTCTATATTCATCAGCCATTTTTACCCTCCGTAGGCATACTTTTGGATTCTTGATGCCTCTAGAAGGTTACTGAACGGCTTACTAGCACAAAATCGCCCTTTAGATTGATTATTTAGTAATATTTAAAAATAGATGAGAAATCCTGTCTGTAGTGTTACAGGTCAGCTTAATAACGCCGAGTTTTCTGAACGCCGTAAGCCAATCCTGTGGTGATCGACAGCAAAATTAAGACCCAAATCACCAAACCGGGTAAAGCCGTAAAGCCTGGAAGGCCAAAGCCTCTGAGCACATAAACAATAACAGTAACGGCTAGAGTACCAGCAAAAACGTAAGACAAGATCTGAGTATCAGATGGAGGAGATTGACTCATAGGAATTTAGATTTGAGAGGTTAGTTTTTGGATGGGCTAGAAATCGAGTGAGGTGGAATGTCACTGAACTTAAGAACTTTCCTACTTTACCAACCAACCCTTGTGCAGGGGGTCTGGGGGAGGCACTCCGTCCCCCAGTGGGGGGTTTGGGGAGAAACCCCCCAATCTGGGTTTTTCTCAAAGAACGACTACATATTGCTTAAGTCAGTGCCATTCGAGTTAGGTGCAAGAATTTATACACTTATCCTATTCCTTTCACAATAGGTTGCCCCTGGATGAAACCGACAATGTTCAAAATTCTCCAAAATTACTGGACTGGAATCGCCGTTTACGACCGTTGCCAGAAACCGAGCATTCGCTCCCAATGGCAAGCATTCAAAGATGAGATGGCAGAATTCTTAGAGAAGCCAAGCATCGAGGAAATTTGGGATATTTTACATTCAGCGGGCAGGGTGGTTTGGACGTTAACAGGAATACCGTTACAACTGTTAGCTTGGCCTACTGTTCGCAAACATGGTTTGCGGTTTGCCGAACAGGGCTGTATTCGCAGCCGCCGCAACTGTGAGGGTCACTGCTGTCGTCAGCTAAGTCTAGAATGATACTTATTATTTGGAATTGAGGTTATGGCGATCGCTCAATCCACTGCAACACAAACCACATCGACGGAAAACAGGATCGGTGGTACTGTCCACAACTATCGGTGGACTTGGCAAGGACAAGTGCAAATCGTGGTTTATGAAACCCTGGGCGAGGGAACACCGGTGTTGCTACTCCCAGCCTTTAGTACTGTCTCCACACGGGAAGAGATGAGGGGAATTGCCCAGCACTTATCCTCTCAGTTTCAGGTGATAACCTTGGATTGGCCTGGATTTGGTGACTCGGAGCGTTCAGCTTTAGATTACCGCTCATCGTTGTACCATCAATTTTTACAAGATTTCGTTAGAGATATTTTAGATAAGCCAACAGCAATAGTGGCAGCCGGTCATGCGGCTGGATATGCGATGCAGTTGGCGCAAAAAATGCCATCCTCTGTGAGCAAAATCGTTTTAGTCGCTCCCACTTGGCGCGGCCCTTTACCGACAATGGGAGCCAATTCGCAGGTATCTGGCATGGTCAGAGAGCTAGTGCGATCGCCTATTGTAGGCCAAAAGCTTTATCAGATGAATACAACTTCCTCCTTTTTACGCTTCATGTATGGGCGTCATGTGTATGTTGAGGATGCCAAGTTGACGCCAGAATTTATCAGCCACAAGCGGGAAATTACTCAGCAATCGGGAGCCAGATATGCTCCAGCGGCATTTGTGACAGGTGCCATTGACCCAGTTAACGAACGTGCCGAGTTTTTAGGATACTTCCAATCCTTATCCGTGCCAGTGATGGTGATTATCGGGGAACAGGTTCCTCCTAAATCAAGGATGGAAATGGATGTACTCGCTGGATTGCCGGGTGTTCAGTCTGCGGTGCTTCCTGGTTCTTTAGGGATGCATGAGGAATGTGCGGAAGCTGTGGCACAGGTGGTTTTGCCGTTTTTGTAACGAACCGAGGGTCAAGAGGACAGGAAGATGCAGAGGGAAATCAACCCACAAGACACAGGGCAAGTAGTCTAGGAGTGAGATGTTAAATACCTAGCTTGGGAGATTATTGTTGAATTGGCATTGAATAATTTGGAGTAAAGCGCTAACAGGAAAGGGATAGCTTTATGTCTCAGCCAAATGATAGCGACTTGCTAAAGTGAGTTGCACATCTAAGCTCATGAAACGATTAAATCCAACAACGGCTGGTTTAGCTTTGACGCTGTTAGTATTAATGACAGGATGCGGTAAGGAGCAGACTCCACAACCGGATGCCATCTTTGTCTTAGGGGGAGCAACAGAGCGAGAGCGGTTTGCGGCTAAGTTTGCGGCAAAGCATCCAGAACTGCCGATTTGGGTGTCTTCCGGTAGCCCTAAAGACTATGCCAAACGGGTATTTACTAAGGCAGGAATTGCCAAGCGTCGCGTCCATTTGGATTATGAAGCAGTGGATACAGTGACTAATTTCACAAGTTTTGTGGATAAGTTTCAATCTCAGGGAGTGGATAGCGTTTATTTAATTACGTCTGACTACCATATGCGCCGCGCTCTGGTTATCGGTGAAATTGTGTTTGGTAGTAGAGGAATTAAAATTTCTCCCGTACCGATTCCTACGGGAAAGCCTTCCGAACCCACGAATAAATGCCTTCGAGATGGCGCAAGAGCCATCCTTTGGGTGAATACAGGTCATACTGGTGCGAGTCTCTCGCAGAAAGCAGACATTGCCCAAAAACCGAAACTTGATTCTAGTATGTTGTTAAGTGCTTGCTACAGATAAGAGCCACACAAAAGTGAGAAGGATGTCAGAAAAACCTATTCTTTTTTAGCAACAATGCGGAGCCTTTTATAATCAGCAAACCATGTTCCATCTCGATATAGCTCTGGTTTGAGTTGATTTTCAATCTTTTCAATAACACTTGGGCGTTTGTTCATCGGGACAGTTTGCAAAAAGCTATTGGCAAACATTTCCAGCCAATTTTGCAAACCTTTTTCGCCATCTTCTAAGGCCGTTGGACGCTCAAATAGAGTGGCGTAGGTTACTGAAAAGCCTTGTTTTTCGAGCAGAGTCGAGTATTCTCCGATGCTAGGGAAATACAAAGGGTTATGCTCTGGTTCTACCGGATAACCAACGGCTTCTAGAGCATCATTCAACGCTGTGTCGATCGCTTTGATATTTCCTTTACCACCAAACTCCGCCACAAAACGACCACCTGGTTTTAACGCATTCCCAATACAAGTGATAGCTTTTTCGGGTTCTTTAATCCAGTGCAGGGTTGCATTAGAAAACACCGCATCAAACGGTTCTGCAAAATAAAAATCCCTGGCATCAGCAACTTCAAATTGTAAGTCGGGATAGTTTTGCTGAGCTTGTGAAATCATCGTTGCTGCCCGATCCATGCCAATGACAATCGCACCGCTTGCTGCAATTTCCGCCGTCAGTTGCCCAGTTCCGCAGCCCACGTCGAGGATTCGCTCACCCCGCTTGGGGGACAACAATTCTAAACAGTCAGCACCATATCGCCAAACAAAGGAATGCTTGCTTTCGTACAATGCACTCTTCCACTGATTCTCTGCCATGGAACAACTATTCTCCTGTGCGATGACTTTCATCCTCACAGTAGAAGACTCTATAATCAAATGTCCAATATATGTTTTGCTAACAATTAATATCTAAAACATATAAAAAGGTCAAAGACATGGAGCTGCGTCACCTGCGGTACTTTATCGCTGTGGCTGAAGAATTACACTTCAGCCGAGCTGCCGAACGATTGCAAATGGCTCAACCCCCGCTTAGCCAACAAATTCAATCGCTGGAAAAGGAATTGGGGGTGCAACTGTTTCAGCGAACGAAACGCCGAGTTGAGTTAACCGAGGCTGGACAGATATTCTTGGCAGAAGCACGCCTTGTCCTGACTCAGGTAGAGCAAGCGATTCGAGCCGCACAACGAGCTAGCCGTGGTGAGATTGGGCGATTAGGAGTGGGTGTTAACAGTTCTGCCACTCATAATGTTTTGCCTGAAATTCTCAGAGTGTTTCGAGAACACTTCCCCTGTGTGGAACTGGTTTTACATGAGTTGGCGTCTTATCAACAGGTGCAAGGGATTCTCGACAACCGCATCGACATTGGTTTTCTGTGGCTACCCAACGTCGATGACAGCGCGTTGAGTTTCATGCCCATTTGGCGAGAACTTCTGATTGTCGCCTTACCAGAAACTCATCCCTTGGCAAACTTACCTGAAATTCCCCTCAAAGCTCTCGCGGGTGAACCGTTTGTCTTGCCCCCACGTCAGTTAGGACAAGGGTTTTATAGCCAGATTATCAGTCTTTGCCAGCAACAGGGTTTCAGTCCCAAAGTCAGGCAAGAAGCGCTGTTGATGCAAACGATTGTGAGCTTAGTCGCTGGCGGAGTGGGTGTGGCGTTGGTGCCCGCTTCTCTGCAAAATCTGCAACGAGTGGGCGTTGTTTATAAAACCTTGCAGGGACAGCAATTTGAATTAGAAATGGCTGTCGTCTGGCGGCGAGATAACTCATCTCAAGTGCTGCAAGAATTCCTGAAGGTTGTTCGAGACACGACTCAGTGTTCATGAGTCAGTCAGATGACCATAAGTTAATCCTATCCCTAAAACTATCTCTTCTACGTTGGGTTGATAAACTTGTTCTATGGAAAAGCGGGAACTTTTTCTCAGTACAGAGAATAGAGTGGTCAAACATGCACTGATTTGGCTGAATCTATACAATTCTACGCAAAAATACTCTTCAATTGATACATGGGTGCTACTGAAGAATTCGTTGCTCAGCAAAGTCAGCTAACAGACATCTTACTATGGGCAAAGAAGAGTTTTTGAGTGGCGTAATCATTGTTAAGTTTTAGTAATGAGACGGTATTTTAATCAATGATCAAGACTTCTGATAATTGGCGATTTTTTGGGACTTGATGAGTTCAAAAATTATACGCAGTAAGTCATTGAGAGGATTTAGCATGAATGATCTAAATGATATTGAGAGTACTACTATGAAGATAAGAAGTCAGAGAGCCATATAAAACTTTGAGGAGTTTAATCAAAATGACTTACGCAACAATTACAACCACGAAGGAAGTGTTAGAGACGATACAAACATCTCAATATTACCAGAATCAACCGTTACCGATGTTTAAGAACTTATTCCAGAAATTAGGCCGATTCAACTCTGTCAAATAAGTCTAATCGGTTGATCACTGAAAGTAGAGAGCCTCTAAAATTAGCTACATTCTCAACAGTGCCTAAAAGTTGTCCATCTCTTGAGCCTATCTACTTCTAAGTAGATAGGCTTTTCAGGTATTGCCCTCATCCTGGAGACTCAAGAAAGGTTCAGCGTGGACAAGAAGTTTTAACATAAATATCTATCTTAAAGTAGATTTATACCCTCTTCCGAAAGTAATAGGTTGCGTGATTGGCAGGTGTTCATGAACATAGAAATTGGCACGACCCGGAAATCAAGCTCTTAGTTGGAAGGGATTCATATCGATTACCTACAGTTTGCTACAGATGATTGACACGGAGACGCGGGGACGCGGGGACGCCCAGATTAATGTGTAGCAGTATTTTAGAGAATTGATATCAGAGCTTTCCTTAATCTAAGAGTGTGTTGGGTATCACTCAGCTTTGTTATAAACAGCCAGGAGAATAGATTATGTTGAGATTAAAGCATCCTCAGCTACACACCTATGTCATGGCTTTTCTGGCTGTTGCCCTAGCGACATTACTCACGCTGTTGTTGCGATCGCTAATTCAGCCTACTTTTTTTTTATTATTTTTTGCCGCTGTATCCTTCAGTGCTTGGTATGGTGGTCTGAGGCCAGGAATTTTAGCGACAGTTCTGAGTGTTGTCGTCTATATTTACTTTTTTGTAGCTCCGTTTCATTCCTGGACGATCGGTTGGGATGACCTTATCCGGCTGGGATTGTTTGTGCTGGTGGCGTTGTGGATCAGTTCCTTAAGCACTCAATTGCGAATGGAAAAGCGGCGAGTTGAGATGAACCTGCTGAAATTACAGGAGACAGAGGAACGGTATCGCTCAAGTCAACAGCTATTCGAGAGCTTTATGCAAAATATTCCGGGCACCGCCTACATCAAAGACACTCAGGGGCATTACATCTATATTAATCCGGTTGGCGAACGGGTACTCAACCGAACGCGAACGGAGATTGTGGGGAAGACGGATTTCGATCTCGTGCCGGAAGCGGCTGCACAGCAGATTCATGATTATGACAGAGCCGTTCTCAGCGCTAACAAACCCATTGAGGCACTTGAATCCCTATTGCTGTCGGAGAGTAACCAGTATTGGATGTCCTTTAAGTTTCCGATCAACGACAGCTCTGGGAAGCCACTGCTAGCCGGCATGTCCTTTGATATCACCGATCGCAAACATGTGGAAGAGGCACTCAGACGGAGTGAAGAACGTTTCCGCATTGCTCAGGAACTTTCCCTTGATGCCTTTACCGTCCTGCGGAGTGTGCGGGATGAAACGGGAAACATTATTGATTTTGAGTGGACTTATGTGAATCCCACTGCCGCTAGAGTGCTTCATCATACTGTAGAGGAGTTGGTGGGTCAGCGTCTTTTGCAACTGCTTCCGGGCAACCCAACCAACTCTGACTTGTTTAAGCATTATATGAAAGTGGTTGAAACCGGAGAACCTCACGATCTGGAACTTCACTATAAATCGGAAGGCATCGAGGGTTGGTTTCGCAATATGGCAGTCAAATTAGAGGATGGGGTGGCTATTTCCTTTAGCGACATTACCCGGCGTAAGCGGCAGGAAGCCGAACGCCTTGAATTGCTGGAACGGGAACGAACTGCACGGGCAGAAGCTGAAACGGCAAACCGCGTCAAAGACGAGTTTCTCGCCGTCCTCTCCCATGAATTGCGCTCCCCCCTAAACCCGATTCTCGGTTGGTCTAAGTTACTCCGAACTCGCTCCTATGATCAAGCGACACAAGAGCGTGCGCTGGAAATTATTGAGCGTAATGCCAAATTACAGACCCAACTGATCGAAGAGTTACTCGATGTTTCACGTATTCTCAGGGGCAAACTCAGCTTAAATCCTAGTCCGGTCCACCTGCAATCGACGATAGAAGGAGCCATAGAGACAGTACGTTTGGCCGCGTCTGCCAAGTGTATACAAATTGAAACAGCATGGGAACTCGATCACGGGCAAGTTTGGGGGGATGCCAATCGCTTACAGCAAGTCGTGTGGAATCTCCTCTCTAACGCTGTTAAGTTCACACCGGCTGGGGGTCGAGTGGAAATCAGATTGCGGCAAAGTGGGAAACAGGCGGTAATCCAAGTCAGCGATACAGGCAAGGGCATCAGTCCGGACTTCCTACCCTTTGTGTTCGATCGCTTCCGCCAGGAAAATAGCACAACGACACGAGCTTTTGGGGGCTTGGGGCTGGGGCTAGCGATTGTCCATCACCTGGTAAAACTACATGGTGGAACCGTTGGCGTCGCCAGTGCTGGAGTTGGGCAGGGAACCACGTTTACTGTGATGCTACCTCTGAGAAACTTGGAGATAATACCGCAGACAAAAGACGGGTTGTCCCTCGACTCGCCCAATCTTGAAGGAGTCCGCTTACTGGTGGTGGATGATGAGGAGGACACCCGTGACTTATTGGTTTTTAGCCTGGGACAGTATGGTGCCCAAGTGACAGCCGTCGCGACGGCAGCGGAGGCTTTGCGGGTATTGGCACAGTCACAACCGGATGTGTTGTTAAGCGATATTGGGATGCCGGAGGTAGATGGTTATATGTTGATGCGTCACATCCGATCGCTGCCACCAGAGCAAGGGGGAAAAATTAGAGCGATCGCCGTAACCGCCTATGCTGGAGAAGCCGACCATCAACAAATTCTTGTAGCTGGGTTTCAAGGACATATCACCAAGCCGATTGATCCAGCCGAGTTAGCCAAAGCCATTACATCAGTGGTTGGACACACCGCTCAAAAAGTGTAATCTAAATCTGTTGAATTCCGCCTATTCTAACGGGTTCCCTCCAGGATTTAGACCACTAGCCAAAAATTTAGCTGGTTCTACACTCACAGCCATGCAACAGTCTTTAGGAAATGTTCGATTTTTGAGCAAGGGCATCCTTTATATACAGTCATTGAAAACCCATCCTCTTCTTTGGCTCACCGGTATCAGTGCCCTATTTTTGTTTTTTTGTAGCAGCTTACGACATCTGCTGTTTTGTTCCACCGGCTGGGATTTAGGAATTTATGACCAAGTGATTTACTTAATCAGCCAAGGGCAACCGCCGATTTCTTCTTTTTTACAAATGCATCATCTCGGTAATCATGCGGCTTGGTCTGTTTATGCCCTAGGGTTACTCTATAAAATTTATCCAACGGTTTACTGGTTGTTATTAATTCAAGCCACAGCTTTGGCATTAGGGGCTATTCCCATTTGGCATCTCGCTCGGTTACAGGGGTTGAGTAAGAAACAATCCCTGGCGATGTCAGGAATTTATCTGCTTTATCCGGTGATTTTCAATGCGAATTTGTTTGATTTTCACCCAGAAGTGATGGCTATTCCAGTCTTGATGGGTGGCATTTTAGCTGCTCGTTTGGGTCGAGTAGTCTGGTTTAGTTTGGCGATTTTATTTGTTTTGGGTTGTAAGGCTGTTTTATCTTTAACGGTAGTTGCTGTTGGCTTCTGGTTATTGTTTTTTGAAAAGAAGCGTGTCTGTGGAGCCATTGCCTTAGGGGCTGGGATTGCCTCGTTTGTGATTGCCACCCAATGGATTATTCCCACCTTTAGCGGTGAGGAGGCGGCGGCTGTCTCCCGTTACAGCTATTTAGGGAATTCTGTTTTAGAAATTGGCAAAAATCTGTTGTTCCAGCCAGGACGCATTTTCCAAGTGGTCTTATCGTTGGATAATCTTAAATACTTAATTTTGGTGTTTGCACCCGTAATTTGGGGACTCTCGCTCCAGCATCTCACCCCGTTAGTGCCGGCGATACCCGCCCTCGCCTTGAATTTGTTGGCAGATTACCAACCCCAAAAAGATATTGTGGCGCAGTATTCTCTCCCCATTGTGCCGTTTTTGATATTAGCGGTGATTGCCACCTTAGCAGATGGTGGGGGATGGCTACGTTCTCGACGTGCTATGGTACTGTGGTCTTTAGTCTTTTTCTTAGTATTTGCTCGGTGGAGCTATTTTTTCACTAAATACTTACCGACTATTGATACTTGGCAAGCCACCCGTGAAGCGATCGCATTGATTCAAACTCAGGGGGGTGTTTATACCACCAATGAAATTTCGCCCCATTTGAGTCATCGACTCCTGATTGAGCGAACAGTTACGACTGAACCCCGTGATCTAAATCAATTCCAGTATGTGTTATTAAACCTGCGTCATCCAGGAAGTAATAGTTCATCCGAATTTGCCGCACAACTGGTTCAACAACTGCAACAAACACCCCAGTTCCAACGGCGTTATCAGCGCGATGATGTTTTGCTGTTTGAGAAGGTGACTCAGGCGTTCGCCAGTGCTCAATCATATAGGGACACCCATCGTTAGGATTGACGCGGGGACACGGGGACGCGGAGACGCACAGAGGTTTTTAGGATGGGTAATTAGACCAACATAATATCAAATACAAAAGTTGTCGCCTGAGCAAGAATCAAATTTTAGAGATTTTGGACAGAATGTGAATATCAATTTGACTCAAAAGAAGAGTTTTACGGTCAATCGGTTAAAGGCATTAATGCTCAGTGTGTTACTCATGGGCTTCGTTTTTCGCTTCGCTCATCTTGACCAAAAAGTTTACTGGCATGATGAAGCTTATACTTCATTGCGAGTTTTCGGTTATACGAGTGCCGAAGTGAAACAGGACATCTTTCAGGGTCAAGTTATTAGTATTGAAGACTTACAAAAATACCAACGCCCAAATTCGAGAAAAAGCCTAATTGACACCGTAAAAACGTTAGTGATTGATAATGCTCAGCACCCGCCTTTCTATTACATTTTGCTGCGACTTTGGGTGCAGGGGTTAGGTCATTCGGTGGTGGCAATTAGAAGTTTGTCGGCACTGATGAGCTTACTGGTATTTCCTATCATTTATTATCTGTGTCTAGAGTTATTTAATTTTCCCTTAGTGGGATGGTTAGCGATCGCCTTCATTTCTATCTCTCCTTTTCACGTTTTGTACGCTCAGGAAGCCAGAGAATATAGTCTCTGGACAGTGATGATTTTGCTATCGAGTTTGCTACTCCTTAAAGCCTTACGCATCCCCGTACCGAATGAAACAATAGATTGGAAAAATTGGGGGTTTTATGCTGTCACTTTTGCCCTGAGTCTTTATACCTCTTCCTTATCTCTATTGGTAGGAATTGGACATGGAATTTATGTGATGATTAGGGAACATTTCCGATTGACTAAAACCCTAATCGCTTATTGGATGGCTTCACTGATAGCCCTGCTCGCTTTCGCACCTTGGTTAGCCATTATCATTACCACTTGGTCGAAAACTGGCTCGAATTGGACGGCGATACCTATCCCCTGGATGGATTGGATAAAAACTTGGGGGCTGCATGTAAATCGGGCTTTTATTTTAACCGTAGGTGACTTTGGTTTCGATCATATATCGACCTATTTAACGTTACCCCTGTTCTTAATCTTGGTCGGCTATGCCATTTATGTGCTTTGCCGTCAAGCCCCCATTCAAGCTTGGTTATTCGTCTTATGTTTAATGGGCGTTCCATCGCTATTTTTAGTGCTGCCCGATTTAATTTTAGGGGGACAGCGTTCTATGGCAACGCGATATCTCATCCCTTTTTTATTAGGAATTCAAATTAGCATAGCCTATCTATTTGCTACTCAACTAACTTCGAGGCGTTTATTCACACAAAGGCTTTGGTATCTGATCATGGCTGGAGTCATTTCCTGCGGAATCATTTCTTGCAATATTAGTTTTTTGTCAGAAACCGCTTGGAATAAAGTTGTAAGCTATAACAATCACCAAGTTGCCCAAATCATTAATCAAAGTAAGGCTCCGCTTTTAATTAGCACCTCCTTTGGGATTAATTTCGGCAATATTTTTTCTCTTAGCTATTTACTAAATCCCAAAGTCCGCCTTCAACTCATTAACGATAATCCCCAAACAGACGTCAGGGATGTCCCAAAGATTCCCCCCAATTTTAGCGATGTATTTCTTTTAAACCTTCCTGACCCATTGCGGGAGAAAATTGAACAACAGTATGGCTGGAAGCTAAGCCTAATTTTCAATGACTCTCATCTCTGGCTCTGGAAACGCGAAAACCTTTAAACTGGGAAACCAGGACAATCCTCATGCTCTCATCCAGCCGGAGGAAGTGATTTAGGATAACCCAAGTGAAGTTCGTGGCAGACCCAGCTCAA
Source organism: Stenomitos sp. (assembly GCA_036704025.1). GTDB lineage: Bacteria > Cyanobacteriota > Cyanobacteriia > Cyanobacteriales > Coleofasciculaceae > Allocoleopsis. The sequence goes on along the minus strand of DATNQL010000025.1, from coordinate 4,063 downwards.
CGTAGTCGGTTCAAAACATGGCATATACTAGGAGCAATTTGGCTCATCGGTGCTTTGTGCGATCGCCTCTGGTTAGCCCTTGACCGCTCGATTCCTGCTTGGGACCAAACCAACCACCTGACCGGTTCCTTAAACTACCTCAATGCCTTGCAACAAGCACAGTGGTTTTCCGGCGAATGGTGGCAGCACTTATGGAAACTCTCTTCTAAATATCCGCCCTTACTCTACATTGTCACGGCTCCGTTTCAACTCGTATTCGGTACTGGCCCAGAGCAAGCGCTGCTGGTAAATTTGCTCTTTAGTGCCATTTTGCTGGCATCCGTTTACGGTTTAGGGAAACACCTGTTCAACCCACAAGTGGGTTTATGGGCGGCAGGCTTATGTATCCTTCTCCCCAGACTGTACACCGCCCGCATCTACTACTTGCATGACTATCCTCTCACGGCGTTAGTCGCGGCAAGTTTCTTGTGTCTCACCTTGTGGCGCGATGCCAAAACGAAATGGCAAGGATGGCGTTGGGCGTTAACGTTTGGTGTCTGCTTTGGTCTGGCGATGATGATCAAGCAGACGGTGCTATTTTTTCTATTTGTACCCTTATTGGGGGTGAGTATTCCACTCCTGCGAAAACTCGCTTGGGGACGAATTGCACAGTTAATCGGCGGCTTCCTTGTCTCTGTCTTGATTTTCGCGCCTTGGTACCGCACCAACTGGATTTATTTATTCAGTGCCTATCAGAATGCCATTGTCGTACCCGGAACCGAGGAAGGCGATCCCCCCCTCAATACCCTCGCCGCTTGGACGTATTATTGGCATGACTTACCTCGTGCGGTATCTTGGCCTTTACTCATAGTTCCCCTGGTTGGCTTGCTGTTGTATTGGATTCTGCTATTGCCTCCATTCCGCAACCGTTTCCAGGGCGATGAATTGAGGGAACCGGTCCCCGTCCCCGATAGCGACAGTGATGACTCCGAACACTATCGACTGCAAGAAGTCGGCTATCCCCAGAATCCTCATCCCACCTTCAAACCCCGCCGACGCAAGCCAGTCCGAGCAGGGCAAAAGCTACCCTCCCAAACGGCATCTGCGTTGGGTTGGTTAGCCCTGTTTCTCATCGCGTCTTACTTGATCAACTCCGCTAATTTTAATAAAGATACCCGTTATGTCATGCCCTATATGCCGATTCTTTCGGTAATTTTGGCTTATGGGTTGACCCTATGGCCGAGGCGTTTGCGGGTTGTGCCTTGGGTGACAGTGGGTTTAGCTTTTATACTCATGTTGCTGAATCTGTTTCCGATTGGGGGAATACCGGGAAATTATTTAACGCAGACATTGAGTCCCAAAGCGCAAACATATCCTCAGTTTGACTCAAACTGGCCTCATGCTCAGGTGGTGGCAGAAATTGTTCGCACGACGCCCCAACTGAAAGCCACAGTGGGTGTGCTGCCTAGGATACCCGATTTGAATCACAACAATTTTAATTACTACGGCGCGTTGAGTAAGTTTCAAGTGTATGGGCGTGAGGTGGGTACCCGTAAGAAATTTATACCCCAAGATGCGCGATCGCTTTCTTGGTTTGTCACCAAAACTGACTATCAGGGTTCGCCGAAAGAATCGCAAATGATGATGATGCAAACGGTGGAACAAAGTCGAGATTTTCAGGTGCAAAAAACGTGGAAATTACCCGATAAAAGTACTCTCAAGCTCTATCATCGCGTTCAACCACCTGTCCAAGTCAGGGCAATTCCCCAATCCCTCACCCAGGTGAAATTAGAGCGAGTCACCGTACCCCCCCAAACCCCCCCAGGAGTACCCGTCCCCGTGACTTATGAATGGTCGGGTGCTTGGGAACAGTTGCGATCGGGTATTGTGTTACTCACTTGGAAAAAAGAGGCAAGTCTGGACTCAGGAGTCATAGAGGCGACGCAGGCAACATCCCTGGAGAAGCCAGAAGTTACGAGCCAATCGACCCCTCCCGAACGTCCTCTGCCTAAAAAAGCAAGCCAAACTCCACAATCCAATAATCTGGCTCAACCCAACTCGCAACGATGGGTACATGACCACGGTATCGGATTGGGAGAACTTTATCCTGGACGCTTGAGCGATAAAGTATTGCAAAGTAGTTTTCAGGTGATTGAATCCACGGCAATGTTGCCTCCGGCGGATGTGGCACCTGGAATTTATACCCTGGAAGCGAATTACCTGAACCGGGAAACGGGTGAGAATTATCCGATTTCTGTACCCCGAATCACCTTGAAGATTGACCCCAAAGCTGCCGCCACACCGGCTCCTGAATTGGATTTAGTTACCCAGATGTATGCATTAGCTCGTCAATTACCCGAAGGACGGAAAGCACTCGATCGCGTCTTTGATGAAATTGGACGCATTAATCAGTATGACCCGGTTCAAGATTACACTGTTCAGGCGGAACGTGCTCTAGAATTCCGTCTCCAGCAGGAACCCAAAAACCGCGATTTTGCTTATGGAATGGCGTTTTCCCATGTTTTGCAAAAAGACCCAGACAAGGCGATCGAAGCCTTAAAACGTGTGGTGCAACTCGATGCCCAGAACCCTTACGCCCACGCTTATCTTGCCTTTCTTTATCTCTATCAATGGCGGGGGAGAGAGGCTGAAAATGCGATCGCGCCAGCTCTTAAACTCAATCCTAAGATTCCCGAAGTGCAAGCACTCTCCGGTGGGGCAGCTCTGTTGCAAGGACAGGTTTTTAAGGCATGGGATATTCTCAAGGGATTAAAACTTTAAAGTTTAAGCTTCTTCACCTCCAATTGGCCTATTCAGAAAGAGGACTGACCTTTAACCAAGACACATGGAATAATATTCTGTTACAGTATCAACGTTCCTAGACTGTATCTTTAAAGTGTGATTTTTATCCATTTCTAGCCTTAAATACAATTCATTTTCCAATTGAACAATTCGCTGCTTGTACAACATCGTCTCAGAGGCATCTTCAAAGAAAATAAATAAAAACTTACCTTGAAGTGGGTCTGAGGTTTTGGCCTCTTCTCTCATGACGTATAAATTAATGTATTCAGGTCGATTAGGGTTGGCGGCTCTGGCAATGTTTTTTAACTCAAAATTATCTTGCTTCTTCTCTATAATTTTCTTGAATATTGCCTCAATTCCAACAAACTCAGGAAAAGCTTTTTCCGCCTTTAATCCAACCTTGATAAATTCTGGATAGTCACAATAATCAGATAGATTGGGCGAGATATATTTAATGATAAATTCCTCGTTAATAACCACATATTCTATGGCTTTTGCCTGAAGGAAACCCTTCATCACTGAAAGAGGAGGTGAAAGGATAGGATGAGTCGATTTCTCTGGTTTTAAGGGTTTTAATCGATAACCTAATCCATGAACAGTTTCAATAATTTGGACAGAATTATCAATTTTTTTGAATGCTTTTCTCAATCCTTTGATATGTGATCGAATACTGCCCTCTGTAGGAGATTTATCGATATTCCAAAGTTTATTGATGATGATTTCGGCGCTTAAGACATGATTGGGATATTTCAGGAACAATAATAATAATTTATATTCTTTTGGATGTAAATTAATAAGTTGACTTTCATAAGTCACTTGGCATGAATTTGTATCGACCAAAATTTTGCCATAAGATACCACTTGAGAATTTGAAGACGGATGTATATTGCTCAGCTCGGTAGTAATACTCATTCAATCTACAACCCTGGCTACAGGTGGAGATGATCGGCATAATATCCTGATACATACAATACCATTTTTATTTGGCTTCCCCCAATTGGAGGATAAAAAACGATTCAGTCTATTCCTAAAGAAAGATTCTTAGGGAACGAGTAGCAGATTTCTATAAATTAAAAGTTCTTTGATGATACTGTTGCAACGTTACGCCAAAGTGAAGATATCTGTGTGCCAGCCTGTATTGGTTACATTGTTCGGACTGCTTGGCGAGCAAGTACGCTTATTTAAAGATTTCATGAAGCTGATTTTAAAGATTCGATGAAGATCAGATCTTAAAATGTGGTTTCCACAAATTTTCCACAAATCTACCTTAAGGTAGATTTCA
>DATNQL010000024.1:0-6209 GCA_036704025.1 Stenomitos sp. | reverse complement strand
TCTGGTCTTGTTTTATATGGACTGTGCTGGGTGATCTTGCTCCAAGGCGGTTGGCTACCCCTGATTCCGGCGGCAATTGCTTTAGTGATTACAGGTGGTGCGATCGCCTACATTCCATTTCCCACCCATCAGCCGCAGTAGACACAGCGCAGTACTCATCGTTTCCTCATCAATAAAATCGATGATACACCGACCAAACGTGAAACTTGCCTTTGTTAGTGTTTTTGCGCTCGTTGGCTTCACCATCAATTTGGCACCCGGATGGACACAATCCCATGCACCAGTCATGGCCCTGCCACTGGCTAAGGTGCGACTACCACCCGAAACCGGCTCACCTGAAGATCCGCAGAAACCGGGAGGAACCCGTGGGGGGGCTTGTCAGCAAACCGATCAGCCGTTTACTGCCTTGGTTCCTAAAAATGCTGATGAAAGTTTAACGACGGCTGAGTATCCGGTATTTTGGTTTTATATTCCTCATGCTTCTGAGGACATCCACTCTATCGAGTTTTCGCTGCACGATCAAGATGACACGACTACCTTATACCGATCTCCTCTCCAACTCCCTAAAACACCAGGCGTGATTGGCATCCCCTTGCCACCTAGCGCCAAATCTTCTCTCAAACTCAATCAGAGCTACCGTTGGAAATTCATTGTTAATTGTACGGCCCAAGCCAAGCCCGAGGATGTGATTGCTCTGGAGGGTTTGGTGACACGCGTTCAGCCCAGCCCTAATCTGGTTGGTGCCATTTGGTATGATGAACTGACCAATCGTGCTCAACGCTTCCTCTTGGAGCCACAAAATCCTGAAGTGAAGAGGGCTTGGTCAGAATTGCTGAAATCTGTTGGCTTGGAAGAACTTGTTCAAGCCCCTGTGGTTAGTGCCAGTGAGTCATCATGAACTTACCGGCACTTTCCTAACCGCGTGGGTGTAGGTTTTCCTATGCAAGGGGAGTAGCGTTATTAGTAATAGACTTGCGTTCAAACCGCTTTGGTCTTGTATCAATTTTCTCCAACAGATTAGTCCATTGTTGGTATTGATTAGGCAATAACGGAAATATCGCTGGCAATCAGAGATAGGTTCGTCGATAATGTTGCAAACTGCACTTGCCCCAACGTACCGATACCATCCATATCAAAGAATAGCCCCCCTGTCGCAGAGTCATAAATGAAGCGATCGCTCTCATCGGCAGCCGCAGAACCAATTGTAAACTGCTCCGAAGACAGAGCACCGATCATCAGCCCTCCGCCGAACCCACTCGCTGAAACCACCAGCTTATCGGCCTGCTCCCATAGGAAATCGGTGATGATGTCAATCCCGGCTGTGGAGGAATAGAAGGTAAATTGATCGGCATCACCCCCCCCGGTGAGCGTGTCGTTGCCAAAATTGCCGACTAGGGTGTCATTCCCAGCTTCACCGTTGAGGGCGTCGTTACCGTCGCCGCCGTCGAGGTAGTCATTGCCGTCATAGCCGAGTAACTCGTCATTGCCACTGTCACCATAAAGGCTATCATCGCCAGTCCAACCGTCGAGGTAGTCATTGTCCGCCTCGCCATAGAGCGTGTCATTACCCTCATCACCATAGAGAGAGTCGTTGCCAACGGAACCCCATAACGTGTCATTGCCAGTTCCACCATACAGGCTGTCATCACCGTTCCAACCGTCCAAGCTATCATTGCCAGCTTCGCCATAGAGAGAGTCGTTACCATCGCCACCCTTGAGGACGTTAGAGACATCATTGCCAGTAATGAGGTCATTCCCTGTACCACCCGTCGCATTCTCTATCGTTACGTTGTAAGCAATGGCTAGTGTCTGGCTGACATCCTCCGCTCCATTCCAGTATGTAGGGCCGAGTTCGCTCCACTGACCCGCGCCAAGGTTAATCTTGGCGGCTGAAGATTGATTAGACCAGTCAATGGTATCTGTACCACCCCCATCCCAGATGGTTTCCAGTAGTTGTTGTCCTGGTGCCCACGAATAAACTGTATCGCCGCTACGGGTGTTCATATTCGCACCGTAGAGATACTGAATCGCAGCGATGTCGTTCAACATCGGCGTAGTCGGGAAGAAACTCTGACCCAAACCCGCATTAATCGGCTGACCAACATAGGATTTGTAGCTCATGATTGTGTAGGCTGTGCTGTCTATGTTGGAATCAGCAACCACCCCACTCCCATCAGTATCATGGGGATGCTTCAGTCCTAAAGCGTGCCCAATTTCGTGCAGGAATGTGAGATATCCGTAGGTGCCTTTTGTGTCAGTGTCGTAGTTGCTGCTATGACTGAACCATACATCTCCCGCTTCTGGCAAAGCCCCAGGAGTATAAGCCCATGCTGTAGACGGCAAAGACGATTTGGCAAAGCGGAGGTCTCCGGCAACTGTAGAGGAATCGGTGACTTGGGTGAATTGAATATTAGCAATTTCACTCCATGCGGCAAGGGCTTTCACAACCGCATTTTGTTGAGTACTCGTCAATGCGGCAAAGCCGGACAATGGTTCACCACTGCCATAGTTGTTTTTGTAAATCGAGTTAGAGCCACCGAAACTATAGGTCAAGCTGGCAGATGTTCCTATGGCACCGCCCCATTTTTGCTCGGAAAGAAGGCTGTCAATAGGATTACTGCCAAATAACGAAACATCAGAAACAACACCGTTGGAAGTAGGGGTAGTCATAGTGAGTACGCTATATGTGATGAGTAGATGGGGTGAGGCAGTCTTCGCATTATGGATTGTAATATTGACCAAAAGCCTTTGTCAGGCTAGCTTCCAGTGCTGGAGGTTCAAATTCACCAACATGGAGCTGCGGCGATCATTGAATGTTTGGATTCTACGATCCAACTCCAACTTGTGAATCTCTATGGATTACTCAGGCCAGGTATCAGGAATTACGCAGATGATTACAATGATTAATATTTTAGTGCCGGGAAGGTTGAGTCAATGTGTCAACTTACACCTTAATCGCTCAAGCCAAAAAAGACTAAAGCCAATTCCCAACTAAAACATAAGGTGCCCAATAATAGGGAGCTTTATATTGCTGAAACAGCGCTAACTGAGCTTGATGTAAGGCTTCAGCCTTTGTCACGCCAGGGTTTGCCAACTCCTTATAGAATTGTCCCATCAAATCCGCCGTCGAGCGATCGCTCACTTGCCACAGTGTGGACAGTACACTCCGTGCCCCTGCTCTCACCGCTATCCCAGCCAAACCCAACGTTGCTCGGTTATCTCCTTGCGCTGTCTCACAGGCACTCAGGACGAGTAACTCAACACTCTTAGAAGAACTTTGGTTATTAATCCGAAGCAAGTTATTCAAGTCGCTACTTTTGAGAAGCTGATCGTAAGCCAGAATAAATGTTTCTTCAGGGTCAGAACTGAACTGACCATGAGTTGCAATATGCACAACCGAAAAAGCCCCTGAATTAATCTGCTGTTGAAGATTGGCTTCAGTAAATTTTGGATTCAGCAATAATTCTGAAGGTAAAATACTCCCAACTTGTTGCAATTCATCTACCACATTAGGAAGTTCGTTAAAGTTTCGCCTCTCAACTTGTCGTTGTTCGCTCACTCCTGCTGTCAAAATCTCTAACTTTTCTCGCTGCAAGGAGCGCAAGTCAAAAAGCTGCAAACCAGGAACCAAGCCAACAGCGTAGGGCTTCTGCATCAGATACTCTTTCTTGTGGCTATCATAAAGGACTGACATCGGAATATTTCGCAGAACCCCATCCAACACAAAAACTAATGTTTTGACTTCTCTAGTATTTTCTAAGTCTGGCTCCAGTGGTCTAATCAACCATTCGTAAACTTGTGTAGCTTTTTGGATGACTTCCTCTGGGCGGTTGCGTCTTAATAAGTTTGATCGCAAATCGATCGCCGTTTTTTCGACTTCTGTCTGTTGGGCAAAAGTGACATAGTGTTTGAGTGGCTGTCCTGGAAGTTTGGCAATCACTTCTAACCGATCTTCCAGAATAATTGGATAAATAAATACAGCTTTCTGGTCTACCTTATCACCCTCTTGATTAATCTTTACTCTCTGAGAAAGATTACAGCTCAGGAAATTTTCCAGCTCAGCTAGCTGAAGAGAATCAATAACCTCAATCGCCTCTTTAAGGTCTGTTTGGTTGGGTTGTGAATTTCCCTCAGTTCTTAATAGTAAATCAACGAGCTCGCGGTGAATCGGTTCCACATTGTCCCGAAAGGAGAATTGTATCTCTGAGTCAATGGTGAGCAAGTCGCTCTTGACGGATTTAAGGGTTTTAACCGCTTCTTTATAGGCAGGAATCGCTCTTTTTCGATCACCCTGTTTTTCCCATAAACGTCCCAACTGCCATTCCCAATGGTAGCGAATATCGGGAGCGTGACTCTCCTCAGCTAGCAGGAGCGCTTTCTGGGTAAGCTCTTGCGCTGCCGACCACTGTTCGGTCAGTTCATAGAGTCCACCTAACTGCCCCAGAGCATAGGATTCGGCTCTTCGGTCTTTCAGAGTACGAGCCTGTTGGACAGTATCGGCTAAAATCTGAGCAATTTCTGACGAGGAAACCGGGACGAGGCTTTGCTGGGGAAGCTGTTCTTTTAGCTTTTCTTGGCGATGTGCGCTATCGCGTCTATTGCACGAAACTACATTTTTGTCAATATCAGGCCGGAGACAAGTCAGACTTCGAGCAAAGTTGAGTCGGGCATAGATATTGGTTCGACTCGGAGGCAAGCTGGTAATTGACGCCCCGATTGAGGGTTGTAGTTTTACTGCCTCTGACCATTTCCCCGTTTCTACAAAAAGACTGAGCAAATTTAACTGAGCGTGAAGTTTGAAGGGAGGTAAGTCAGCAGCCTGTTGATAAAATGCGATCGCAGCCTGAGTATGCTTCTGTTCTTCTTCTTCCTGACCAATGGCTATGGCTCTATTACCCAAGGCGCGTTCGGTATTCCCCAACTCCAGCAAAGCCGAACCCAGCGCTTTAGAGAGATGAACGTCTTTAGCCACTTGCAAACTGCTCTGCAAAACGGATTGAGACTCTCTTAGCTTGCCAACTTGTCTGAGAACTCGACCAAGATTCTGCAATCCAGTTGCTTTGAGTTCAGCGTTGGATTGCTGATTGAGAAGTAGCTCAACGTTTTGTAGTTCCGCCTCAGCTTGACGGGTTAAGCCGAGTGATTGTAAAGCTTGAGCGTGGTTAATCAAACTACCAATGACACCTGTTTTATTACCCGCTTTATCGTAAGTCGCGGCTGCTTTCTTCCAAGTTTCCAGAGCCTGCTCTAAATGTCCTTTCGCCCATTGCAGGCGACCTTGAGTGTTCAAGACTTTGGCGAAAACATCTAAGTAAGGCTGGGTGTTAACTGTTTCTGTCTGGTTCTTTAAAAGGTTAAGGCTGTTTGCAATTGCGCCTTCTGCCTCCTCCCATTGTCCCAAGTGCTGATAAGTTAATGCGAGATAGCGCAACACCAGTGCTTGATTCAAGTTATCTCCATGACTGGCAAAGGCAGAAGCGGCTTGTTGCCAAACTTGTGTGGCTTCTGAAAAGCGTTCAACCTCATAGAACTCTATACCTTGTTGCAGTAACAAGTGAGCATTTGAGGTCTGAGAAATACCTTGAGAAGTGCCTTCAACTGGTTGAGCTGATAGAGCGGGAACAGATAAGGTTGTGATCAGTGCGAACAAGGCGATAAAGCTGAGTCTGACTATCTGCTGGTACGCCTTGCGTGGGACGGATTTTCCCAAGAGTCGGATGGGATGGCAAAAAAGAGGCAATTTGCTGCTCATGGGCTGGTTCTCCAACACCTAAAAACCAAGAATCAGGGTAGCTAGCGTAGGCGACAGCGACTTTGGGTGCCAGTGGTGGGTACCTCAGCCACAAGGACAACTTCCCCTTTGTGGTTAATCTGCCACCCTTGAGCCTCGACCATTGTGTTAGATGGGGTTGCGGGTGCGGCAGAGACAGGAATAGCACGAGCTTCAAGTTCAGTTTCCTGCGTGGAGGAGGGTACATCTTCCCAGATGTCACTGCTGCTTATCGGTTCGTAAGGATTCGGTGCTAAACCCCCTCTGCCAGTGTTGAAAAAGCCAATAGATGCCTGCTTTCCCATCGATTGGCAGTCTTGGGCAACTTCCACGGTGACTGGCTCAACTGGCAAGTTAACTAACCCCTGCCTGGGGTCAACATCGGGGGTGATAATTTGCACAGTGCCGTTTACCCCAAACTCAGAACTGGCAGTAATAT
>DATNQL010000023.1:0-5590 GCA_036704025.1 Stenomitos sp. | reverse complement strand
ACTCAGACAAAGCCTTCAGTATTCAGGTGAATAGTCAAGAAGTTGTTCAAATCAACGACAACACCTTTCTACCCGATACAACCAGAAACCTCGCTCAAGACGCTCTGCAAGCCACCAATCGCCTCCGACGTTTAATGGGCAATGCCCCACCCTTGCGAGCCATTGCCGGGATGCCCCAAAAGCCTCGAGCCGCACAAGTAGCTTTTGCCCCGGTTCGCTCAGCGATGAGTGGAATTGCCTCTTGGTATGGCCCTGGATTCCACGGCAATCGCAGTGCTAGTGGGGAAGTCTACAACCAAAATGCCATGACCGCCGCTCACCGCTCTTTACCCTTTGGCACCAAGGTGGTCGTAACTAACCTCAACAACGGTCGTTCTGTGGTGGTGCGGATTAATGACCGTGGGCCGTTTGTCAGGGGTCGAGTGATTGACCTGTCAGCGGCTGCCGCTAGAGCCTTAGGCGTCATGCAAACGGGCATTGCGCCTGTACAGGTGCAGGTTCTAGGCGATCAACAAACGGTAGCGTCTGACAGCTACTAAGGGAAAAGAGGGAAGCCTCCCTTGCTTGAGCGCTGTAAATTTAAGGCCCAATTCAAAAGGTAGGAACGCCAGCCAACCGCTCCATTTTTGGATTTTTAGCTTTAGAATTTTTGAAGTGAAGCCCCCCGCTTTGAGCCGGAGGGCTTCACTTGTTAGAGCCATCACTGACTGGCTGGAAGTCATTGATGGATCTAACATCAAGGTGATGCTTCTCCCATTGCCACCCTACGGGAAGGCGTTGGGATTCCGGCGATTTCAGCTAAAATCCAAATTCTAGAATCTCATGCGCCTGTTTACGACAACAGCAGGATTGCACTGCTACTTAGAACGTTACCGCAATGGTCAGGACGTTGGTCTTGTCCCGACAATGGGAGCCTTGCATACGGGTCACTTTAGTTTAATTGAGCGGGCAAGGCAGGAAAATGGCCTAGTCATTGTCAGCATTTTTGTGAATCCACTACAGTTTGGTCCGACTGAAGATTTACAACGATACCCACGTCAGTTGGAACAGGATCAACAACAGTGTGAACGGCTGGGAGTGGATGCCATTTTTGCCCCGACGGTGGTTGAATTTTATGGAAATCACCTGTCAAGCTCAGACATGGGTATCCAGGTGACTCAGGTTGTTCCACCGACCTCGATGACCTCTGTACTATGTGGTCGCTCCCGCCAGGGACACTTTCAGGGGGTAGCAACAGTGGTGACGAAGTTGTTAAACCTCGTACAACCAGAGCGTGCTTATTTCGGTCAGAAGGATGCACAGCAGCTAGCGATTATCCGGCGGATTGTCGCCGATTTAAATCGACCAGTGGAAATTGTCGCTTGTCCCATTGTGCGGGAATCGTCGGGACTCGCTCTGAGTTCGCGCAATCAATATTTAACCCCCGCGCAAAAAGTTCAAGCGCCGCTCCTATTTCACGCTTTGCAGCAAGCCCAGAAGCTGTTTAAATCCGGAGAGCGCGATGGCGTGAGTCTGATTGAGACGGTCAAGTCAGAATTGGCTGGAGTGAGTGAACTGCAAGTGGAGTACGTTGAACTGGTTCATCCCAAAAGCCTGACACCCTTAGAGCAAGTGGAGGACTGTGGCTTATTAGCGATCGCGGCACGTCTGGGAACCACTCGTTTAATCGACAACATCCTGCTCTATAACCGTCAACCCATTGTCGCCATTGACGGACCGGCAGGGGCTGGGAAATCCACCGTTGCCCGCCGAGTGGCTCAGTCTTTAGGGCTGATGCATTTAGATACGGGTGCCATGTATCGCGCTGTGACTTGGCGGGTAATGGAAGCAGGAATTGATTTAGACAATGAAGCGGCGATCGCCGAACTCGTCAGCCAGTCTCAAATTTATCTGACGAATGAGCCACAACAAGAGCCAGCACGGTCTCTCCCAGATGCGTTACCCTTGCGCTATCGCGTTTGGATTGATGGAGAGGATGTCACCCAAGTCATCCGTTCTCAGGAAGTCACGAAGAATGTATCTGCGATCGCAGCTCAACCAGCGGTACGTCGGGAGTTAGTCAAACAACAGCAGCAGTGGGGTTCACAGGGTGGCATTGTGGTAGAAGGTCGTGATATTGGCACTCATGTTTTTCCCGATGCTGAACTCAAAATCTTCTTAACGGCCTCTGTCCAAGAAAGGGCTAGGCGACGGCAACAAGACCTCAAAAACCAAGAACTTCCAATTGTGAGTTTAGAGCAGCTAGAACAGGATATTCAACAGCGTGACATCCGTGATAGCACTCGTGCTTTGGCACCCCTACGCAAAGCGACTGATGCCATTGAAATGGTCACAGATGGTCTAAGCATTACGGAGGTTACCGAACGTATTGTCAGTCTGTACCGAACGGTTTCTGGCCAAGCCAGCTCATTAGCCTTAGAGGTGTGAAGATGAGGTGACAAGACTCCTTTTCACCAAGAATCCGCACCCTGATGGGTGCGGAATATCAATTTCCAGTCTTATAAGTATCTATCTCTCAAATCAATCCCTCTTATGCAGTCGGGTCAGATTTTATTCCTTTAGAAAACGATCCAAGCGGTGCCAAGGGCTTTCAGGGACGAGGATTGGAACTGCTCACTAAAGCTTTGCGTCCAATTCCAGGCGACTCAATCCAAGATTTGGACAGCAAAGCAATCGTTACGCCGCTTTAAACCCTTGGACATTCACGCACCCACGCCTTTGATGTCCCGCCTCGCACATCGCACTCATACTCTGTGCGTCTTCTTAAGGTAAAAAATAAAACCCGCTGGCTAGAGGCAGCGGGAAAGGCATGTGTTTAGTTAAATCATTTATAAACTGGGTAGACCGTTCAGGAATAGCGAGAAAATACTGAACTATGAGACGAGATTGTAAATTTGATGATCGAAGTTCCGAGAAATCCCGTAGATGAATTCGGAGTTATCGTACATAACGTTACAATTTTTGGCGATTGTCTCGTTGTACCAGTTGTCTGTAATAGGTGTACGGCAATCAAACCCTAATTGCTGGAGAGTTGTCCTATCTAAAACTCAGTGCCAATCCTTCAGCAACAAGAAAGCCCAGCGGAAAAAGCTGGGCGGTAATGAAGGAACATGGTAGATGTCCCCTGAAAGTGAATACACTATTACTAGACTCTCCAGACTGAGGGGAGACTCACACCCCCAAGGGCTTGTAGAGCCTAGGGCGGAGACATTATAAACCAGCAAGACACAAATAACTACTCAGCTATAGCCTGAAGAAGTAGAGGGAATCAGACATTAGTTGTTCGACTAATGAATCACTGGCAACGGTAATTGAATACTGTGGCGTGGATGAACAAAGCCCAATACTTCTGTGGTATGCCAAGTCAGTGTCAGCCCATCCATAATGCCTTCAATCCACCCTTGTCGATTTTGAAACAGCCAAGGTTGTAAATCTCGTAGAGGCATTCTACAAACCGATTCAGTAGACAAACTATTAAAAATTTCTAGGGGGACAATGAACCCCAGTGTTTTTCCTTGATGTGTTATTATTGCTGCTTCAATTCCTATCTGCCAGCGGCGTCGATAGGCACGGGCGCTGGTAGTCAGTTCGGCAAGAGAGACTTGGCGGCAAAGAATACTCATGTTGAGTTATTCTCTGTTCGTCATACCCGCACCGGAAAAATCAAACTGACATCTCATGAATTCCCCAGATTCATCAGTGGAGTTTGATTCAGGAGAGTTTGCCAAAACTCCCAAAAGATTTTTGTTAGGTCGCTGAGTACAATGGCATCTATTCCATAAAATTTAAGAAATATGTCAGTTTGTAGACCTGTGTAAAGTTATAGGGAATTAGGGAAGCCATGAAAATATTGGTACTTGCTTGGGAATTTCCGCCTCGGATTGTTGGAGGAATTGCTCGCCATGTTGCGGAGTTATATCCAGAAATCGTTAAATTAGGGCATGAAGTTCACTTAATTACTGTGGAGTTCGGCGAAGCGCCGCTTTATGAACGGGTGGATGGTGTTCATATCCATCGGGTACGGGTTGCTCCCAGCCATGACTTCTTTCACTGGATTGTGAATTTGAACGATAGCATGGGGCTTCATGGCGGCAAAGTCCTTCTAGAAGAAGGGCCTTTTGATTTGATTCATGCCCATGATTGGCTAGTGGGAGATGCGGCGATCGCACTGAAGCATAACTTTAAAATCCCCATGGTGGCAACCATCCACGCCACAGAATTTGGTCGTTATAACGGTCTTTACAACGACACCCATCATTATATTTGTGGCAAAGAGAAACTTTTGGCCTATGATGCTTGGCGGGTCATTGTCTGTACTGACTATATGCGGCGGGAAGTGGAACGTGCCTTACATACGCCTTGGGACAAAATGGATATGATTTATAATGGCGTCCGACCCGAAAAGAAACATCGTACCCCAGAATTTGATCACTGGAGCTTCCGTCGCCGCTTTGCTGATGATGGGGAAAAAATATTTTACTATGTGGGTCGGATGACCTATGAAAAGGGAGTGTCTGTACTCATCAGCGCTGCCCAGAAAGTCTTGTGGGAGATGCATGGCTATGCCAAGGTTGTGATTATTGGTGGTGGCAACACCGACCACTTAAAGAAACAAGCTTGGGATTTGGGGATTGGTAATAAGTGTTATTTTACGGGCTTTATGTCCGATGCTGACCTGGATAAATTCCAAACAATTGCAGATTGTGCAGTTTTCCCCAGCCTCTATGAACCCTTTGGCATTGTCGCTCTAGAAAGCTTTGCGGCTCGTGTCCCTGTGGTGGTTTCCGATACTGGAGGATTCCCAGAGGTAGTGCGACATACCAAGACTGGCATTGTCACCTACACCAACAACCCCAACTCTCTGGCTTGGGGAATTTTGGAAGTGTTGAAGAACCCTGGCTATGCTCAGTGGTTGATTGATAATGCTTATGAAGATTTAGAGCGTCGCTTCAGTTGGTCTAAAATAGCCAAGCAAACTGAGGCGGTTTATGAGCAAGTTGTGAGTGAGCGCTTGCAGGTTGTCTGGCTCTAAATTTTTTTAATCCTCTCTACAACAATAGACCTCTTGCAAAAGTAAATTTTCGCCCCCCTAGCTCCTCGTATGAACTCCGGCCAATTTTGGGGGGAACCTGAATTCAAAGTCCCCCAGAATTGCCGGAGCTTTAGTGAGGAGATTTAGGGGGCATTCCAGGATTTATGCAAGAGGTCTAATGAGGAGACATTATTGTTATTGTTTATTGCCTGAGCTTTTCATTTGCTGATATGCTTTTAACCACTTCTTCAAGGGAGCCTTAGAGCCAAGCTTATTTTGCATCTCTGCAAGAGAAGTGTATGGGCGTTTATCAGCAATCTTCGGTGCAGATTTTTTTCCAATTCCAGGAATTGAATTTAGGTCAGAATTTGTATCATTGATAAAATCCAGGAATTCTTTAACGTCATGAATTTCGTCTTTAGATTCAGTTACTTTTTCATTGATATTAGGCTTGTTTACTCTTGCATTGTGCCTTGACTGCAAAAGTGCTTGTTCAACAGCTTCCTCTGCTTCTGGTTGCTTTGCTGGAATGAGAAATACCCAAATCTTCTGAACCTC
>DATNQL010000022.1:0-9282 GCA_036704025.1 Stenomitos sp. | reverse complement strand
GGGGATAATCTCGAATTCAGGAGTGTTGAGTTTGGATTGGAGATGGCAAAATGAACTCGATGTTAAATCAGAGTTCAGCCACTTGCACAAGCTGTAGACACGGGTTTTGGGGACATCGGCAATTACCGCTAATCCACCATTCATATCACCGTAGAGGGTGCAGTAGCCCACCGCCATCTCTGATTTGTTACCGGTGGAGAGGAGAAGATAACCGAATTTATTGGCGATCGCCATTAATAAGTTGCCTCGAATCCGGGATTGGATATTCTCTTCGGCAAGACCAAACTCGGTGCCCGCAAACAGCGCTTCTAAGGTTGTGTCGTAATTGTGCATTAACTCCCCAATCGGCAGCAGGTGAGTCTTGATTCCCAAGCTAGCCGCTAGGGTTTGAGCATCTTTGACAGAGTGATCAGAACTGTAGGGAGACGGCATCAGAACCCCCAGAACATTGTCTGCACCAAGGGCTTCTGTGGCGATCGCCGCCACTAAGGCGGAATCGATACCCCCACTCAAACCAATCACGACTTTCCTAAATCCACACTTACGGGCATAGTCCCGAACACCAAGAACCAGGGCTGACCAAATTTCCTCATCAGCGCTACTCGGAATGGGTGCGATCGCTCCCGGTAACAAATCTCGTGCTTTTGGCTCAAATTCCAACAAGACTAAATCTGTCTCAAAAGAACGGGCGCGACACACCATGTCACCTGCACCGTTAAACGCGACACTGCTGCCATCAAATAACAAGTCATCATTACCCCCCACTTGATTGGCATAAAGAATCGGTTGCTTGTAACGAAACGCACTATGCCGCAACATCGCCTCCCGCAGTTTTTGCTTCCCCACTCTGTAGGGAGAGGCAGAAAGGTTGACAATTAAATCAACGCCGTGTTCAGCCAGGTCAGCAATGGGATTCACCGAATAATTCCGTCTACCCCAAAACTCTTCATCATTCCATAAATCTTCGCAAATGGTCACACCAATGCGGATGGGAGGGGCTGACTCCTCCAGTTCCAACGTGAACAAATTACTCTGAAGTCCCGGCTCAAAGTAGCGGTATTCATCAAAAACATCGTAGGTGGGCAACAGTCGTTTGTGGAAAATCTGCTGCACCTGACCTTGATCCAGTAAGCTGATGCTGTTGTATAGAGGCTTACCTCCGGCAACATGGGCATGGGGATTGGGTTCCACCGTCCCCACCAGAACGGCAAGGGATGGAGGCAATTGTTCTGCCAACTGTTTTAGAGTGGTTGCCATAGACTCCACAAAACTGGGATTCAACAGCAAGTCTCTCGGCGGATAGCCACATAAAGAGAGTTCCGGCGTCAGTAAGAGACGGGCACCCTGAGCGACGGCAAGTCTTGCCGCCTCTAAAATCTGTTGAGCGTTACCTGTAAGGTCGCCAATAGTAGGATTGAGTTGAGCGATCGCCAGTTTCATAGTGGGTGCAAGGTGGAATGTTTTTGGGGAATGAGCTTCTTAAAGATAGGTTCTTATATAGTTGAAGATTAGTTGTGATCGGCCTGGGCCTGTCAACATCCCCACTGCTGTTTTCCTAGTACAGGCGAAATCCTAAGAGGTTCCAGTAGTTGAGGAAGAAAACGAATGCAACTGCCGCTACCGTGAGCAACGAGTAGTGCAAGCGTCCGATCAGGGAATAGTATTTATTTTTCCAAGCCAGAACTGTCAGAATTATCAGTCCCAGCGTCAAACCTGTGGTGATGGGTGGAATCACAAGTAATGCGATCGCCATCTTCGGCAGTCCAAAGAATAGCTGCCAGTAGTCGGTGGCAAAAATAGCCAAGCCCATACCCATCAAAAACACTAGGTTCAAGGTACAGACTAACACTGCCAAAAAGTGCGCCCGTCGAGCCATGAGGGGAGATTGGGGCAACGGTTTGCGGATACGGCTCATCAGCCAACCAACCAATCCCACCAAGCTGGCTGAGATGAAAACTAGTGCACAAAATATCCCCAACGTCAACTGAAAAATATTGGTTTCATACCAGGCTAACTTTTCCAGGGCGGCAAAGACCGAATCGCCAATAAACATGTGAGTAATCCGACCTCGCTCGTCCTGTCGAAACGACAATTGGGTATCCGAGTAAATCGAGCGAAATAACAGCGGTTGCACTTGTACCCACTTGAATTCTGGCACGTACAGGGCTAACGTGCCGTCGTTACCCGCGCCAGCCATCACCTGAACCTCCGGCGCATCTCCCAAAACGGCCGCCAGCTTTTCCACAGTGAGATGAGAATAGCGATTGTAGCGATAAGTGCCGTACAAGCGACGATCAGGTTTTTGATCACCCGTAGTGGATGGGGAGAGAGAAGCCGGTTGATCCTTCACGGGATAGTAATGCTTTAAAAACTGAGTTGCCAGTTCTCTGGGTAAAGCAACTGGATTATTGTTGCATGAAACGAAAAAGCCCAAGTTCTGTTCGGGGATTAAATACAGGCGCGTCGTGTATCCGTTTAAGCGACCGCCATGTTCAAGTGCTTTTTGATGGTTTTCCCAGCTTTCAGAGAAACCGTAAGCTGAGCCTACCATACCCGGATAGTGGGCAAACTGCTGGCGATGCATTTCCTGTGCTGTTGCCTCGTTTAAAATACGCGCCTCACCGTAACGACCCTTCTGCAAGTGTGCGATCATGAAGTGCGCTATATCTGTCGCTGTTGCCATGAAAGCACTACCGGGGACGTTATTGTTAAAGGCAAACGGTCGCCGCTGATAGGTGCCATTTTTATACCTGTAGCCTACCGCTAAATCCGGTGCTAGCTGAGGTGGGAGGGGTTGGAAAAAGCTACTGCGACGCATCTCCAGCGGCTGTAAGATATTTTGCTGGATGTATTGAGCAAAGGGAACGCCGGAAATGACTTCTACCAAGTAGCCGGCTAAAGTCATGCCCACATCACTGTAGAGAAACACCTCACCCGGTGGTAGGATGCGCGGGGGTAGACGTTTGGCGAGATACTCTCCCAGTGGTGTCATTTCAGCTTTACTCGCACTGAAAGCTTTAATGCCCCACCCAGAATCGAACCCATCCGTGTGAGTCAGCAGGTTGGCAATGGTGACGGGCTTAGGGTAGGTGTTCGGGATTTGGAAGCGCTTGAGGTACTGGTTGACATCATCATTGAGGTTAAGCTTGCCTTGTTCCGCGAGTTGCATGACGGCTGTAGTCGTGAACAGCTTGGAGATAGAACCCACCCGAAACAGGGTTTTGTCGGGAACGACGGGGATTTTCTGCTCCAAGTCAGCATAACCGTAGCCCTTGCTGAAAAAGATTTTGCCGTCTTTGACTAGAGTGAACACAGCACCGGGGATATGCTCTTTGAGCATCTGTTCGGCAAAAAATTTGTCCACAAAAGCTTCAAGTTCTTGTGGATTAGTTGGCCCTGAAGGCGGGAGTGTGGTTAACCCTTGGGCAAAACATGGCAATCCGGAGAGCAACCAAATTAAAGTCAGCCCAACTAATACAGCGTGCAGTTTTCGCAAAGCTTTCTTTGTTTGACGATAAAAATTCCTTATATCCTAATAAGGTTCTGAGTTTTCCGCCAACATCTCATGCCCAAGCACAAGCTGCTATCCTGGCTCCCGCAACTGAGTTACCAAGTCTGGATTCTCGCGGCGGGTCGATTGCTCTCCCAAATTGGCACCGGATTTACGATGTTCTATGCGCCGATATTTTTTGTCAATCAAGTGGGTTTATCGGCAACGGCGGTAGGAATTGGCTTGGGTAGTGGCTCGATTTCTGGGGTAGTGGGTCGCTTTTTGGGGGGTTCTTTTGCGGACTCGAATTTCTGGGGACGCAAGCGGACGTTGTTGCTCTCGGCAGCGGTTTCTGCGGTGGCGGATGTGGTACTAGCATTAACCTTTGATTTTCCCAGCTTTATTGTCGGTAACCTGCTAATGGGTTTGGGGATTGGTCTTTATTGGCCTGCCACAGAAGCTGCTGTCGCTGATTTGACGACGATGGAACAGCGCAGTGAAGCGTTTGCCATCACGCGGTTGGCGGATAGTGCTGGCTTAGGGTTGGGGGTGATACTCGGAGGGATGTTGATTGGAACCACGGGTAATTATCGGGTGCTATTTGTGATCGATGGCATCTCTTTTGTGGTATTTTTGGCGATTGTGTATGCGGCGATCGCAGAAACTCGGAAATTTCATGAGCATTCTCCCACCCAACTGAGTCGAGGTTGGGCAGAGGCATTTGGCGATCGCCGGCTGATGGTTTACTTGTTGGTCAATATCCTATTTACCATTTACATTTCTCAGTTACAAAGCACAATGCCCCTCTATTTCGCTAATTTTGTGTCTGGGGCACCCTCTGGTAAGGGATTCTCTCCACAGCTTATCAGTGCTTTGTTTACCTGGCATGTGGTATTTGCGGCATTGTGTCAGTTGCCTGTGGCTCGGATACTCAATCGTTTTAGTCGTCCCCGTGCCTTAATGATTGCTATGCTGCTATTTGGCGTGGGCTTTGTCTTCATTTGGGTGACAGGAACGGTTGGCCGTCATGCCCTCATTTGGGCGATCTTCGCTTTAGGCATTTTAGCGATCGCCACTGTCGCCTATACCCCTTCTGGTTCTGCCCTGGTTGTAGATATCGCCCCGGAATCACGGCGAGGCGTTTACCTGTCACTGAACTCCCAATGTTGGGCAATCGGCTACTTGATTGGCCCTCCGCTGGGTGGGTGGGCATTAGATCAGTCACGTTACACAGCTCAGAGCTTTTGGTTGGCGGCTGTTGCCAGTACCAGCGTGGGTATCCTGATTTTGCAGTTGCTGCATCAGATGCTGCGAACTTATCCGCGATCACAATAGTATTCGGCGTTAACGTTCCATCCCACTCAGCCTTCTGGGTGTTGGTTAGTTTTTTGCGGAGGCTGTTTTGTTGGGACTGACTAGGCTCAATGGCTCAGTCGTTTTTGCTGGCGACACTTCCTGTCGCCTCTGCTCAAGTGCATTTCCGATTAGCTTTAACAGGAGCCAAGACACCGAACGCTCTTCGTCCTGCGCCCACTCTTCCAGCTCTTTTTTCCACTCTGGTGGAATGTAAGTGGTCACACCCGCCAGTGAAGTTTTACCGCCCATTACAGATTTCTGTATTGTGTCTCCTTATTAAGTATAGTGACCCTTTTTGGTTTAGTACAAGACGCTAAGCCATGCTACGCTATGCTAAAGTAGCAGTCCGATTCAATGGCATCCATGAATATTCTCAACAACCTCCTGTCCCAGCCTCTTCAACCCTCCCCTGCCAAAAAGCAACGTCGTGCCATCGAAATCAAATCACAGCGTGAAATCGCCATTATGCGTCAGGCGGGGAAGATTGTGGCAACCGTATTGAAAGAGATTTCAGAGATGGTTCAGCCAGGAATGACAACGCTGGACTTAGATGTTTATGCAGAGAAGCGCATCCGGGAAATGGGAGCAGTTCCCAGTCTCAAAGGGTATCGTGGCTTTCCGGCAACCTTGTGTACCAGTCTTAACAACGAGGCGGTACATGGCATCCCTAGCCCTAAACGAGTGATTCAAAGTGGTGATGTTCTCAAGGTGGATACCTGCGCTTATTACCAAGGCTTTCACGGTGACTCTTGTATCACAATCGCGATCGATGAAGTCTCTGCGGATGCAGCAAAATTCATTCGTGTCGCACAGGAAGCCCTTGACAAGGGTGTTGAGCAAGTCAAAGCTGGGAATTATCTAATTGATATTGCCAGTGCAGTGCAAGACCATGTGACAAGCTATGGCTATAGCATTGTGGAAGATTTCACCGGTCATGGTGTGGGACGGACTCTACACGAAGAACCGGCCGTTTTCTTCTTCCGCACTCGTGAATTACCCAATGTTAAGCTTCGCTCTGGCATGACGTTGACGATTGAACCAATTCTCTGTGTCGGTTCTAAGGAAACGCGCTTGTTGCCTGATGGTTGGACGGTGGTAACGACTGATGATTCCCTCTCGGCTCAGTTTGAACATACGGTACTCGTAACGGAAGACGGCTGCGAAATTTTGACAGATCGCACCATGCTCTAACTCCCAGTCCAGGGTGCATATTCAACACCTACCCAATAGGGGGTGGTGGGGAGTGGAGGCGCAAGCTTTTACTGTAATGCTATTGCAGTGTGGTGGAAAACTTTGCCGCGTTCTACTAGGTGAGGTTAACCCTACTCGGATTAGTCTATACCGTAAATTGACAGTTTAGAGAAAAAATCGTTACATTAATTTATACAAGAGGTTACAAAACTCAACAGAACTCAAGGAGAAACTTTCATGACGATCCTCATTGCTTTATTGGTTGTGGGCTGGGCAGCGGCAGCGATTATCGGAACTCAAGCTTACTTCCGGGGTGAGCAAACCAAGCCCATCCACGAGCGCAACTGGCGTTCTGAGTCTTTTGAAACCCTAGCTCAATCCATTACGGGCACTGAAACAGACTACACTCAGCGTACTCCTGCCTTTGAGATTGACGCCTACGGTAGCCAATTTTTGCCTAAATCTTAGGAAAGAAGGGTAGATTATGCCTACCCTCTATGAAGTCAACTTTTTAACGCCGCCGCAAGTCCTATTGGCGGCGTTATTGTCATTCGTGGGCAACAGCACCCCACTCAACCCTGTGATCAGCTAGAGCCATAAGGTTGGCATTAAACACATCGATTACTTCAAGTGCGATCGCATTGAGGGCATTATCTTCACAAATCACGACCACTGCTGCTGCATCTTCACCAACTCTTTGAAAATCGTGTTATCCCTTTGTGTATAAAGGTTTTACCTGACTTAAGCCGTGTGAACAAAAGTCAGCAAATTGGCAATAACCCCGTTTTTGAGATAATAATAAATAATATCAGTCATTGGGGAATTATCCTTATCTTACCGGTTGGTTAAAACAACCGCAGACTAACGCCTAAGCGGCACATCAGTTAGCCACATAAAAGTTAGCCACCAGAGCATTTTAAGTAAGGGTTCATCGTTACCATTTACCCCAATCAAAATCAATCTAGCTTCCAATAACTTTAGGTTACACGCCTATTAGCGGGGTGATCAACCTAGGGCTTGATGAATTGTCAGAAAACATCACAAACGTTTGCCGTCAGGGAATTCTATCGCCTTTCTATTTTGTCAGCTACAGAGCATCCTGTGCAACCCTAAAAAATAAAGACTTTCCTGATATTGAATTTTGAGCCAGAAGGAAAAAATAGGTCAGGGAACAGCAGGCTAAGTATCTGTATTAAGCCGTTAGGGACATAAGGCGAAATCAGCTTTATCTCTCTTTCCGTTCTTTTCATCATGAGCGATTAATTCGTACCCAAATAAATTGGGTATTGTTGCCAACTCGTTAACGCCGCGAGTTGCAGGGCGTGCTTCGACCAATTGTTATTTTAAGGAGTTCACTGAGTGTGAAAAGCACACCTTGGTCTGTCTGTACCGGTTTATTATTATCTATTACTCTGAGTAACCCCATGGTTGCTCAAGCCCAAAATCAGGAAGATATTACCCCCCCATCAACAGCTTCAGCGGTTGACTTGCGGATTACGCCTCGCGTAGGAGTAGGCTACAGTACTTCTGGAGGGGGTTACGATGGTTTTACTCGCTTCGAGGGTTTTGTGCCGCTACTGCAAAATCCCGGTA
This sequence comes from Stenomitos sp., assembly GCA_036704025.1. Lineage (GTDB taxonomy): Bacteria > Cyanobacteriota > Cyanobacteriia > Cyanobacteriales > Coleofasciculaceae > Allocoleopsis. The sequence continues at coordinate 1,652 of DATNQL010000022.1, read as the reverse complement.
CAAACCTGACCTTCCTGGAAGGGCGGCTACTGTTAGATAATAGTGCTGATTTAGGTGGTAACCTGCTGTTGGGTCATCGTTTCTACAACTCACAGTTAAACCGCACATTTGCTGGTTATGTTTCTTACGACAATCGCAGCACGGGTAAAAGCAGCTTTAACCAATTAGGCTTAGGCTTGGAAAGCTTGGGAGGAGTTTGGGACTTTCGGGTGAATGGTTATATTCCTCTCGGTAACAGCCGCAAGTTGGTGAGTGAAACAGGTTTTGATACAGGTTTACAGGCGAGTGGTACCCCTTTCTTTCAAGGCAACTATTTAATTACACAAGCCATCCGAGAAAGCCAACAAGTCCGGAGTTATCAAGCGGCACTGGGGGGATTTGACATTGAGGCAGGAGCCAAAATTGCCAAGCTAGGAAATAGTGGCGATTTACGTGGCTATGGTGGAGTGTACTATTACGCGGGGAAAGGCACTGATTCTGCTCTCGGCTGGCGAGTCAGGCTGGAAGCGCGTCCTACAGACAACCTGAATCTTGGCATAGCGGTGCAAGATGACCGCATTTTTGGCACGAACGTACTGTTTAATGTGGGAGTTACCTTTCCTGGAACCCGTCCCAAGAAATTTAAGAATGAGTCGGAATCCGTGGTTGCTCGATTGGGAGAATCCATCTCGCGCACGAACAGTATTGCTATCGATAGCCAAACCGAAGCAACCTCATTTAGCCAAAACGTCACTGTCGCGGCAACCAATCCCCAAATCGGTGCGCCTTATGTGTTTCAACATGTGAATTCAGGGCAAGCGGGGGGCAATGGTACGTTTGAAAATCCCTTTGGTGCAATTGAAGCCGCTCTTGGTGCCACCCAGTCTGATGGCAATAGTATTGTTTATGTAAGTTCTGCTAGCAATTCTCCTGCGTTGTCCAGCTTTCAAATTAGGGATGGAGTACAGGTATTATCGAGTGGACCGATACAGGAAATTCTCACTCAGGAGTTTGGTTTAGTCAGGCTTCCGGGTTCGGGCAGTGGCAATTTGCCGAATGTGACGGGAACCGTAACGATGGGAAATAATACCGTACTATCGGGGTTTGCGATCGCATCCACCAATACTCCCGGAATTGAAGCCAGGAATATCAACAATGCGATAATTCGTGATAACACTGTCACCAGTACCGCTCAAGGTGTGCGTTTGGAAAATGTGACAGGCACGGTAACGTTAACCAACAACAATATTACGAGTACGGGTGAGGCTGCGCTGGAAGCGACTAACGTTAATAATGCCAGTATCACCCAAAGCCGTTTTTCCAGTACGAATTCCGCTACTAATGGCATTACCCTGAATGGCGTCAGTGGGAACTTGGATGTGACGAACAGCACGCTAACGGTAATTAATCCTACCATTAGTGGACTCTTGGCGCAGAATGTTACGGGTACCGTGAATATCACCGCCAACAGTGGTAGTCAGATTAATACCACAGGTACTGCGACTGGTATCTCTTTAAGAGAAAGTACGGGCAGTGTCAACCTATCGGGATTAGAAGCGAATTCTACTGGTGGGGCAGTGTTGGAAGCCACCAACATCAACAACGCCAACATTACTCAAAGCACCCTCAGCAGTACTAATTCTGCCAGCAATGGCATTACTCTCAATGGTGTC
>DATNQL010000021.1:0-5174 GCA_036704025.1 Stenomitos sp. | reverse complement strand
CGGGGACGCGGAGAGTGATTTGTAGCGAACATTTAGGTATTTGATATTAGGGAGAGGTGGAGAGAGGTTTTCCACAGAGATCAGTGAGAAAGGCGATAGAGATGATTTCTGAATTTAACCTGAAAGCAACAATTAACTTTTTCTTTCGAGCAGCCAATACGTCATCATTTGGCCTTTCCCCTTAACCTCGATCGCGCCCCGTTCTTCCAATAAAAACTTATCTTGTAAACGCTCTTTTGTAATAGCTGTAACTTGAATTTTTCCTGGCAATCCCAATGATTCCATACGGGAGGCAACATTAACGGCATCACCCCATAAGTCATAGCTAAATTTTTTGATTCCAATCACACCGGCGACGACGGAACCCGTACTAATACCAATGCGAATTTGGAACGATTTACCTTGTTGGGTTTGGAACTTTCCAATGGCTTGTTGCATATCCAAAGCCATTTGAGCGATCGCTTCTGCATGATTTTCCGTTGGTACAGGCAATCCGCCAGCAACCATGTAGGCATCACCAATCGTTTTAATTTTCTCAACCCCATGCTTTTCTGCTAATTGGTCAAATACCGAAAAGATCTGATTTAACAGATTGAGCAGTTCTAAAGGAGGCATTTGAGCCGCTAGGGGAGTAAAGCCGACAATATCTGCAAATAAAATGGTGGCTTCAGTAAATTGTTGAGCCAATGAACCTTCAAACTGTTTTAATTGGTCAGCAATTGGCTTAGGTAAAATGTTCAGTAATAATCGTTCTGACTTGTGTTGTTCCAAACGTAAGGCTTGTTCCGCTCTGATCCGATCGCTAATATCTGCTTGAATCCCGACAAAATGAGTTAAGTGATTCTCCTCATCATAAATCGGTGAAATCGTTAATTCATTCCAAAACGGAGTTCCATCTTTGCGGTAATTGAGTAAGTTAACGGTGCAATGTTCTCCAGCTTTAATCGCAGCACGGAGTTTATCAACAGCAGGCTGCTTAGTCTTTTTCCCTTGCAAAAAACGACAGTTATAACCAAGAACCTCCGTGGCAGAGTAACCCGTGATTTGCTCAAAAGCAGGATTGACATAGATCAGGGGCATATCGGGCAATCGAGCATCGGCAATCACAATTCCCACACTACTGGCAGCAATCGCCTGATCTCGTAACTTTACCGATTCCTGTAATCGGGTGCGATACGCCCCACTTCCTCCCCAATTACTTTCTGTGACATCTTGAGCGATGCCATAGCTTAAGCCGTTTTCATAAGATGATAAGCGCCAAGACAGCCAACGATAGCTGCCATCTCGACAACGGTAGCGATTTTTCAGTTGGATTGGAGTATGGTTTACCTTGAGGGTATGACATTGACACTCCATCTCAAAGGTGCAGGCAACATCGTCGGGATGGACAAAATCTAACCAAGGACGCGATCGCAATTCATCCAGCGTCCAGCCTAGGGTACTTGTCCAAACTGAGTTAAGTTCCTTAAAATACCCATTACTGCCACGAATACACAATAGATCTAAAGAAAGATCGAAGAAGGTTTGGAGAGATGCTTCCCTGCTGACGAGGTTGGGCTGACTCTCCTCACACGAAGGATTCATCTGATGTTGCCAAGGAAAGATTTACGGTTGGTTTTTGCACCCTCAACCTGAATTTCCTATTTACTTTCCATTATCGCATTTACTGAAGATACATGAAAATTCCTCTTGGCAACTGGTGCACCCCCATCTCTCTGACTTACCATCCTGCAATTTTTGCGAATTCCTGATTGTAGCAATCATAGATTTCTGACTCAAAGCAGATAAAAATCACTTCCCCAATGGAGGAATGACTCAATAAAAACCGACTGGTTTCGGCAAATGCCACTTTAGCGGCAATTTCTGGCGGGAAATTCAACGCACCCGCACCAATGGCTGGAAAGGCAATGTTGTGTATTGAGTGTTGCACCGCTAATTCCAGACAACGGCGATAACATTGAGCCAACAGTTGCTCTTCTTGTTGATGTCCCCCTTGCCACACAGGAGCAACGGTATGAATCACCCATTTGGCGCGTAAGTTATAGCCAGGGGTAATTTTAGCGTCACCAACAGGACAACTCTTTAACTGACGACAGGCTTCTAGCAGTTCTGCCCCTGCTGCACCATGAATCGCACTGGAGATAGTACCACTATTGGAAAGGTAAGTATCGGCAGAGTTAACAATAGCATCTCCTTTATAGTGAGTAATGTCACCACGTTTAATCCCGCGACCATAGGCATAGAATAAGCTCGTATGACCCCGACTATGAGTACCACCGCGACGGAAGTTTTGGACATTAGACATTTTGCGATAATGGGATACATTCCGGGCTTGCAATTCCATATCCAAATCAGCTAGCGCTTCCGCCTCTGGTGCTGCCATGGGTAAATCAGGTTGACTCAATAGATCCTGTCTGCTTTGTTGCAGAACTTGGCTGGCTTGATCATAATTGCCTTGATCGACGAATTTTACAGCTTCTTTTTTGGCTCGTGCTGCCATCATGAGTGCCGTTTGTTGACGAACCTCGGAGTTAAAAGGAAACTCGTCTAATTGGACTTTCGGGACAGATGGCAGGTGTAAGGTGACGTAAAGTTCTTGCCGTTCCTCGTGTTTGGGGTTATTCCAAGCAAGGCGAAAATGACATAAATCAGTCCCTTGTTCAATCGGTGGGACTTTGAGGCGCACAATCACATCAAGGGGATTGCCAATAATCAAATTAGGCAACTGATAATGACCATTCGCGTTAACTTCTAAGTCGTTGAGTACCTCGCTTAGAATAATGCCTGTCATGGGTTCAATCCCCAAGGTGACGAAAGTTCCAAACGTTGAGACTAAGCCCAGTAGTTCTTTAGCGAAGAGATTGGGGAGTTGTTCGGGGGATTCAATATAGTAGTAGTTACCGTCACCACTTTTGGCGATCGCTTCCATCAAATCTTCGTTATAGTCGTACCCAATTCCCAGAGTGGTCGTACTCACACCCCGTTGGGACAACCCATGCACATCTGAAGCAATCACATCAGGGTTTGTTTCTCCCACATTGGCTAAACCATCGGATAGCAAAAGCACTCGGTTCAAATGTTGGGGGTTGAGATGTTCACTCACCTGAATTCCGCCTCGAAGCCAACCGGCATGAAGCGCGGTACTGCTGCCTGGTTGCAAGCGTTGTATCTGACGGATAATATGGGCTTTGTTTTGTGCTAGGGTGCTGGGGATCAGGGTTTGTACCTGAGTATCATAACTAATCACGCTCACTCGGTCAGTGGGCAACAATTGCTCTACTGCATAACAAGCCGCTTGACGTGCATATTCAATTTTTTCACCCGACATTGAACCAGAACGATCAATCACAAGACCGATATTAAGTTTAGGTCGTTCCAGCTTTGTTTCTGCTTCTGGCGCGGTAATTCTCACAATAATATCTAGTGTCGTCACGGCGTCGGTGGCAACGGCTGTTCGTAATGGAATCAGGTTAATGGTGGGAACTTTCATGGCTGATTACTTCTTTTTGTTCGCGAAGTTTTTGAGGATTTGGGCTATTTCTTGGAGCAAGGTTTGTTGTTCGCTCGGACTGTTAGGGTAGTTAAAATCGTTCCGAATATGCATTTCTAATCCCGGCACTATCTCTAACCGCATCCAATGGGTGGTATTCATTTGGCTTGGCGTTGGCAAAGGTGCAGATATGAAGCTATTTGGCGAGGGTGGGGTAGAGTTACGCTGCTGTATATCTTGCAGATAGGCTAAAGCCGGATTAGCGAGAGTTACACTCAACTGCACACCGCCACTGAGGAGATTTTCTAGTTCGGTGTTCGTTTTTTTGAGGGGAAATTGTGCGATCGCACTAGCCCCAAAGCCTTCTGATAACAGGCGTCTCACGACCAGGATTTGTAATAAGTGGCGGTAAGTGTACACAGCATATCGACCTTCTTTTAACGGCTCATCGACCATGCCCAACGTGGTGTAATGTCGTACTAAGCGAGGTGTGACCTCCTCTCGAACTCTGGTATTGCCTTTTTGACTGGGTAAGAATTGGGGGAGTAAATCGTTAGTGACTTGGACAAACTCTTCAAGCGACCAGCTAGGGTTACTTAAAGCCAGCCGTGACAATGTATTCATTCTCTTAGCTTAAAATTGACAATATTAAATGTCAATAACAACTCAAGTTGTAATTGACAAAGCTCAAACATCGCTGTCGGGGAGGAATGAGCGCTCAGTTCTGCAAGATATTACAAAAAGTTAATTACTATTGACAAATGTCAATAGTAAAAATAAATAAGGGATCGATTCAACGACTCAGTGCATTCAAGAAGCGCTGAAGATTCGTGAGTAACCCAGGTTTTTTCACAGGGGATGGTGTTGTTTCGCCTTCAGCCGTCTCGCTAGTACCCATCGCGTTGGCAAGGATTTGATCCAACGCTTCTCCAGCGGGCCTTTGTGGCTCCTCCGCAATCAGCTGATACTCATCCTCAATTTCTAGCCAAACTTGCCAGAGTCCAGGGTAGGAGCGCAAGATCGCCGCCTGATCGATGGGCCGCAGGTAGTAACTAGGCTCGATGGTGCTGAGGAATCGCTCACGCAGCTTTCGTGCCGCCATGCCAATTCCAACAATATAGAGATCTTCTAACTGGGGGTTGAGCAAAACACAGGGGCGATCGCCGGCCAGATTGCAGAGGGCTTCCACTTGAGCCACTTCCACAGATGAAGGCGCAATGAGCAAGAATGCCTTGTCCTCTGCCTGGATTTTGTTTTTGATCGGTGAGCGAGACGTCCCAACATCACTGATCGTAAAGGGAACCTCACCCCAATCCCGACGAGCCAGAGCCGCCGCACCCGTATCAGGAAACAAGACTTTTAACCCTGAGCCATACTCCTCAAACAAGGGAATAAATTGTTGTGCGATCGACTGAGCTTGGAGGGCAATTTCTGGAAATACCAGTTCCACTTGCAACCGGGTACAACCATCATTTAAAGCAGATTGAGTTGCCTCTTTGGCTTGGGCGATGGCTTCTTCAAGGGTTTTAGGAAGCTCTGCCATAATTGTTTTTTTACTTCATTGTTAAATTGGCTACTAAAAGTAGTATCACCGACAATGGCTGAATCGCCAATAAGTGAGCAAGAGTTTGGTTTATAACCGTCAGTGATTTTATTAATTGTTAAAATTTGTTAAAGTTTGAGT
>DATNQL010000020.1:0-5767 GCA_036704025.1 Stenomitos sp. | reverse complement strand
GCCAAAGAGGTCTGATTCCAAAAAGGTTAGGTGTTAGGCGCAAATCTAACACCTCTTTAAATAAAGGACAAAGTACGTTTGTTACCTAAAGATGGGTTCATGCCAAATGTACAAATTCAAAAAAAGGTGAGGAGAGTTTATCTCTAAATTCTCCCCCGCTCCCTTGCACCTCAGCTTATGAGGTGCAGCTAAATTGCCATAGCGAAATTGTCATAAGGGGTGTGGGGTGTAGGGTGTGGAAATAGGCTTTCTTAAATGCGTCACAGCTTACGAAGTTTCATTCATATGTAGCATATTCTTGTTCTCCTTGTCCCCGCGTCTGTCCCAACTACTTTGAACGCAACTTAGTATTAGACCCTCTTTCCTCTCATTGTCCTGACCGAAAAAGTTCCGATAATTGTCACAATAAGAACTTTCGGAAGAAAAATTGTACAATAGGGAAGTTTGTCTGAAAGCTTAAAATGCTGACAAGGACTAAAAATTCATGAAAATCACGTGCCCCATGTGTGATGGAAATTCTGTTCTCAGTACCGGAACAGAAATTGTTTTAGATTGCGATTGGTGTGATGGGCGGGGATGGATTGATGAATCTGAACACCGATTTGCTGTAAATGAGGCCATTGAGCCTGAATCGGAACATCGGGAAGTTCATCAACAATTGGTGTTGGTTAAAAAGTGGTGTTTTTTGACCCATAAAACGGCTGACTTCTAAAATCTCTAATGATTTAGTTTTATTAAGTTAATTAGCAATTTGTTTCTTTTAATTGCATAACGTTATGCAAAACTCTGTGCTTCGGGATTTCTTTGAGAAAAAAGATACTAGACCTTTCACCCGATCAAAAATCCTGAATCCTTACCTATTCAGGGATTCCGCCGCAATCTCTTCTCAAAAAGCTGGCTCTCTTGGGATGAGATGTTAAAAATTTAACTCGGTATGAGAAATATAAATTAAACATGTAATTGCTCAGTCTGAACAAACTGAGCCATATCCTCATGGAATCTTTTATTAGAAAGCTTTGCAATAAGGCTGAGGTAAAAAGCCTCAAATCAACCAACCTTTGATTTGAATTTGTTACTTCAATCTCAGGCATGTACGGCAATTAAACTTCATTCGTGACCACAAAGAAGCTTGTGATCGTTAATTGTCAATCCAAATGACAGAGGCTTCAAACTTGAGCTAACGTTTTCAAAAAGTGAAGGAATAACAGGGTGATATGGCATATAAAATTCCTAGCAGTTGTAATGAATGTGATACCTGTCGCCCCCTATGTCCTACGGGTGCCATCCAAGTAGAAAAAAAACAATACTGGGTTGACTCAACCCTTTGTAACAATTGCGAGGGTTATTACCCTGAACCTCAGTGTGTGACGGCTTGCCCAATTAACGTTCCTGTTCCCTCCCCGGCTAAAAAGGGCAGGCACAAAATCAATCCCAGAACTGCAACCAGTCCTGATCTGTTCCCCGATGGAAAGACTCATCCCTTTGCTTCCGCGATCGCGATCTGGAAAGCCTGCAATGTTTTGGCACAGCGGAGATCGCTCCCCTGGGAGACAGACGAAAAAGGGCAGCTATATTTCCAGCAAGGAGTCAACCAAGGCAAAGGAGCGATCGCTTTCCGATTAATCAACAATCTGCAAGCTGATCCGACCTCTCCATTCTCCCATGTAACGGAACTTTCAGGTATTGAAGCCTTTGATATCAGAGCCGCTTGTCTGCATCTCATTTACGCCGCCTATGCCACAACATTGGATAAGCCTTGGGAGCAAGAGTTTATCATTAGCGATCGCCAAATTGAAGAATACTTGGGGTTGGATAAACGCAAAGATCTGAGTAAATCAGCCAAGCTCACCTTAATTAAAGAACTAGCTCAACAACCTTGCCGAATTACAACTTCCATTAACTGGCCTCAGCAGGGTAATGTTCAGGGATTCTCTCTAAAAGAAAGTCCCTTATGGCACCTGCTAGGAATTGAACACCACTTTCAAGAAGATGCGATCGGATGCAAACATCTGATCGGCCTCACCTTTCGAGTGAGAGCTGGCATTTGGACGCAGTATTTCTTAAACAAGCAAGGCTGTAAACAGCGATCGGCTTTTTATCAGTACGGTAGCTTGCCCAAAGTCTTGTTAACCACCGTGATGAGCATCTGGCAGCAACATGAAGGTGCGGCTCGAATAATGCTTTGGCTATTATTTAAAACCAAAATTGGCAGAGAGCAACGGATTACAGTACCGACCTTAATGCGTGTCGCTTATGGTGACCAAAAAGTGATTCAAGCCTCATCACAACGGGAAGAACGGAAGCGGTTACAGCGAACCTTTGAAAGTGACCTAGAAATTCTCAATCATTATGGACTCAAGCCTGTATTTGACCCCATCACTTACCCACCCGAAATTCAGCCTCTGTGGGCCAAGTTAGTTGATCTTCCAGACGATGCAGAGGAGGCGCTAGACTTTTGGATGAATGATGGTGGCAGCAACACGCGATTAACAGATTCTGCCCCCCGTGGGAAGTGGAATCGACTCATGAATGCCCGCATTTCATGCTTTGAAATTCCACCAGGATGGGAACGGCCATCGGCTGAATCTGAAAAAAAGAAGCAGAAGAGTCGCAAGGCAAAAACTAGCTCAAAGACAAAACCAACATTCGACAATCAACAGCTTATACAAGCTAGAAAAAGTCTCCAACTCTCCCAAAGAGCCTTGGCTGAGATGACAGGTAAAAGCCAGAGTTGGATTCGGGATATTGAAAATGGTCGCTTTCGAGCCAATTCCAAAGACCAAATGCTGTTGCAAAAAGCACTAGGTTTAGTTTAGAGTCTATCCACAAAAGTTGAAGGTTCATCCTTTATCATTCATGCTTCAAACGGGAAACTTGGTAATGACTTCGTCGTATTCCTTTTGAGCCTCGTCAATTGAGGGTTGAGAATAAACCTCAAGCGATCGCCGACTAGAATGTCCTGAATAAAGCTGAAGTTGTGCGTCATCAATCCCTTGTTTTTTGAGCCACATCAGCAGAAAGTGGCGAAGTTGCTGCGGCGACATAGAGTGCGACAGTCCCGCCGCCGTGGCATACCGCTTCAAAATTTTTCGGATACCTCGGTCAGTATACTGGCGTTTCCATGACGACTCAAACAGATATGTCGCCTGTTTACGACGCATCGAGTCTACGTGCATGGCTAGAACTTCCTTAAATGAAATCGGAAACGGAACAAATCGCTCCTTCCCGCTTCTGCCGGAGTTAATCCGAATCTGACAGCGTTCAAAATCGACATGCTCAAGTTGGATGTTGATCAGTTCACTAACGCGCACTCCCGTATAAAGCAACGTTTTGATGAGTACCATATCTTGCACATTCCGGCTATGCCAGACAGCTTCATAGTAACGCCTAACTTCCGATTCAGTTGGGATGTTAGGAAACCGTTTCACTGATGTTGGTAGAGGAATCTCTAACTCAATTCGCAGGCAACGAAAGACCTTGCTCAAATAAGCATAGTCAGGATGTTCAGTGCGAAGAAGTGCGGCTAAATCCTGAGCCTTTTTTTCAGGCGGAGTGCGTTCCCCGCTCATGAATTTACCTCAATCTTCTGTAAAGTTAATAACTGGATGATGCCTTGGTCAAGGCCATGTATCAAGTTTAAAAAATGGGATAAAAATAGGAGCAATATTTTTGTTATATCCAAAGGTAAGTGTCCGGTACCATCATTCATTAAATTTATATCAGACGTCTCCTAGGGAACTTTGTATCTAAATTCGATCAGAATTATTAGATTAATTAGAGATGTACTCAAATTCTTAAACCCTGAACCCATATCAATTGAATAGTTTAGGGGGATAGAGGTACTAGTATTCTTGGGCTAGGGTACTAGAATTTAAGACAGGATTGAAGGGTATTCATGTACTCAACATCAAACTCAGCAACAGCTTAGATCTTAGAGACTTTTGATTCAGTTGATGGCCTGCTTAACTAGTACTCAACCCCCCAGAAGTTGTTGTTGCAAAATACACTTTTTGCAAAGTTTAATTCGTATTATCATAAAGTCCTCTACCCTGTGAAACATGGCACGGACAAGAACTGCATCTGCTCTGAAATTTGTTGTTTTGCTAGGTTTCGTTAGCCTCTGTGCTGATGCAACTTATGAAGGTGCGCGTAGCATTACAGGTGCTTATCTAGGGTTTTTGGGGGCTAGCGGTGCAGTAGTGGGACTAGTAGCGGGTTTAGGGGAATTAATTGGCTATGGATTCCGCTTAGTCATTGGTTATATCAGCGACAAGACGGGCAAATATTGGGGCATCACAACACTCGGTTATTGCCTCAATACAGCCGTTGTTCCCCTCCTAGCTCTTGCAGGACGCTGGGAAGTCGCCGCAGGATTAATGATTGCTGAACGCACGGGGAAAGCCATTCGCACTCCCCCGCGAGATGTGCTGCTTTCCCACGCTGCCACTCAAGTTGGCAGGGGTTTTGGCTTTGGCTTACATGAAGCGATGGATCAAATCGGTGCGGTGATGGGGCCGTTGGCTGTCGCTGCCGTACTTTATGGGCAAGGAGGATATCCAGAGGGCTTTGCGGTTCTGATTGTGCCTGCTGTGTTGGGTGTGGTTGTACTCTTAGTGGTACAACGGCTTTACCCAAATCCTCATGATTTTGAAGTGGCAACAGTAGCCCTCAAAGGGGAAGGCTTGCCACGAGTGTTTTGGATTTATCTCGGTGCTGTCGCACTGGTTGCAGCCGGATATGCGGATTTTCCCCTGATTGCCTATCACTTCCAAAAAGGAGCCATTTTAACTGAACAAACGATTCCCTTAATGTATGGTATGGCGATGGGAGTTGATGCTGTAGCGGCGCTGATATTTGGGCGTTTGTTTGACCGCACAGGTCTTTCTATTCTCATGGTTGCAGCGTTGATCTCGTCATGTTTTGCCCCGTTGGTGTTCTTAGGAAACGCTAACCTTGCTTTTTTAGGCATGGCGTTGTGGGGTATAGGAATGGGAGCGCAGGAATCGATTATGAAAGCGGCTGTGGCTGGGATGGTACCCATGAACAAACGCGGTTCAGCTTATGGTATTTTCAGCACCGGCTATGGTTTAGCTTGGTTCTTGGGTAGTGCGGTGATGGGGATTTTATATGACCGCTCAGTCAGTTCGTTAGTAGTCTTTTCCGTCGTGTTCCAACTCGCCGCAATTCCGATTTTTCTGCTGGTTAAACGGCAATACAGCGACTCATCTGAAAGCGAGTCTTGACAAGGCGAGGTTTGATCCATCCGGTGCTATAGCTCAGATGCGATCGCTCCTCGTCTGGGTAGCGAGGCTTCACTGCACAGGGGTTCGCCTCCTTCCCCAACTTCTCCAGTAACAAATTATGGAGCTATCCGGAAATCTACCCGATCGCAGGTGTAGAACTGGTCTTATTGAATCCATCTGCGTCAGCTAGTCGCTGAATTCGCTGTCAGGAGAGAAGCCATGCACACCATCGGCAGATTTGTTAGAACTTGGATGCCGTTTCTACTCGTCCTCACCCTCATCCTGGGGATAGCTGGGTGTGACATTGCCAAAATCACCTCAAGGGTTGAACCCCTCCCTGCCGTTAGTCCTCTCCCTCTCCCGCAACTCCCCGACTGGATTGAGCAAATTAGTCCAACGGGTGCGGCTGAACCGTTGGCTCAAATCCGTATCCGGTTTAAAAACCCCCTGATTCCCGTTGAGAGTCTGGACAGTCCTCAACAGCAGAAACTATTAAACAAATTTGAAATTTTGCCCCCTCTCAA
>DATNQL010000019.1:0-9881 GCA_036704025.1 Stenomitos sp. | reverse complement strand
CGCCTAGCGCTAGGTAAGCGCAGGGGAATAGCAGTATGCCGGACCAGCCGACGAATACGAAGCGATCGCGCTTTAGCCAGTCGTCGAGGACGTCAAACCATCCTCTCGTACTTGCCGCGCGTCCGACTGCTATTGTCATAGCAAGAATCTCCAAGTATTTATAAAGACCAAAGAAAAGCCGCTTTTCCTCCCCTATAGGCTGCTGGGTTGAATAAGCAGATTATTGGTGAGGTTCTCAGAAAAATTTACTTTTCTTTACTGTATTAAACATATTAGGTGAAACATTCAGAATTTGCCACTGTTAAAGTGACCCCTCTCAAAAAACTGGTCTGTGCCACTTTCCCTCAAGCTCGAAAAGCCAGAGTTCTCCTCGATTCTCACTACCGTGCGGTTGGGTGTCTAAGATGGTAAAGACAATATATGTACGCAATGCTTAGCGTTTGACAAAAGCATGTTCACCATTGATTTGACCTTGAAAACGACTCCTGTCCCGATGTCTGTGCAACGCAAGTCAGCAGAAGCGGCAGAAGCAACTTACCAGGAAATTACCAAAGCCATGCGCTCCGGGAGCAGTCAGTTATTAGAACTGACTTGCGATCACCAGCCAGAGAAGAAAATTGGCATTCTCAGCGATCAGATCAGTGCGGTCATGATTTCACAGAAATCCGGTGCGGCTGGAGGAGGTCGTGTACCCGGTTTCTTTGCCGTGGCGGAATGAAGACAGGGGCAACTGACATAAAACCTGAATCGGCAATTCGGGTGCAAGACCTTAGCTTCAAGTGGCCTCACGGAACACCCGTTTTACAATCTTGCTCTCTGGAGGTACCGAAGGGTGAATTCTGGATGCTGTTGGGGACGAATGGGAGTGGGAAATCTACATTACTCCGATTGCTGGTAGGGTTATTGCAACCTCAATCGGGTGAGCTGCAAATTAAGCAGCCCGTGGGATTTGTCTTCCAGAATCCCGACCATCAGCTTGTGATGCCAACGGTGGGGGCAGATGTCGCCTTTGGCTTGGTTGAGGAAAAACTGTCTCCCGATCAAGTCATTGCCAGAGTGAGAGAGGCGTTAACAGCGGTTAATCTGCTGGATTTACAGCGACGCCCCATCTATGCTCTCAGTGGCGGTCAAAAACAGCGGATTGCCATTGCTGGTGCTATTGCCCGTCAATGCGAGGTCTTGCTTCTAGATGAACCCACCGCTTTGCTCGATCCAGATACTCAACTGGATTTAGTGGCGCAAGTCCGAAATCTGGTGAAAAGTCGTGGGCTGACTGCACTCTGGGTCACCCACCGCTTAGACGAATTGAATTACTGTGACGGAGCCTTCTTATTGGAACAAGGTCAGGTGGTTGACCAAGGTGAGCCAGAACGCCTGAAGCAACGACTCATGCAAGCACCCAATATAGCTATTTAAGAACAAGGGATTGGAAAGCAATAGCCAATCCCTTTCTTGTCAAACTTTCTAAAAAGGTAGCTTTTTTACCGTTTTATGTTAACTATTGTTAATATAATAACTTCTATGAATATTCAAATTAACAAAATATTGGCCTTGAATAATGCCCCGTCCCTCACCCCAGGCTATTTTACTGGTTGATGGCTACAACGTCATTGGCTCTTGGTCGAATCTGAAAGCCGCCCGCGATCATGATGGGCTAGAGGCAGCTCGCCATGAATTAATAGAGGCGTTAGTCAACTACAGCGCCTTCCAGGGCTACGAAACTCAGGTTGTTTTTGATGCTCATGCTCAAAACACACCGATTTACTGTGAAGTCTTAACCACGCATTTGTCCGTTTACTATACAGACTTTGGGCAAACAGCGGACACTTATATCGAAAAATATTGTGCCTCATTTCATCACTATAAAATTTGTCGTCCCTGCAATCGGCTAATTGTCGCCACTTCTGATCGAGCGCAGCAGTTAACGGTGGTTGGGTATGGAGCTGAGTGGATGTCATCCCAGCAATTGGCGAGCGATGTTGAATTTGTAGCTCGTCGAGCGCGCCGCAAACAGCGCCCTCACAAGCAATCGAGTAGTCGTTTTTTGTTCAATTCCCTCGATGCTCAAGCTCAACAGCGTTTAGCCCAATGGCGTAAAGGCACACGCTGAGTGGAGCCTCCAAGCAGGGGTCAAAAGGGCTTGATTGGAAATTTTGCTCAATTTGCAAAAATATAGTTGACAGACTCAGGAATATTGATTAAATTAATAAAGGTTCAGAAAACAAGCCCCCATCGTCTAGAGGCCTAGGACACCTCCCTTTCACGGAGGCGACAGGGATTCGAATTCCCTTGGGGGTATCCAAAACTTAAATTAAAGGGCATGAAACAGTGAGCAATCTACTGATTTCATGCCCTTTTAAAATTGCAATGAGTAATGAACCACAAGATGATGGAGCGCTGTCCCTTGAGAGGCAAATAACGGTTAGGCTACCCTTTAGCGTTCAGAAAGATTGTCCAGTCTTTCCCGCACCGCTAATTTGATTAAAGAGCGCAGCAGAAGGAAGAACCAGAATCCTGAAAAGGAAAAAGCAGCGATCGCCCAATTCGCATACGTCCCTAATAGCACCGTACCGGATAGTAAGGTAAAACCCGCCAAACAGGCATACATCAAGCTCTTGATGGCTAGATTGATCCGTTTCAGGGCGCGTTCACTCTCAAGGGCACGAACATTCAATTGGAGTTCGCCCTGTTCTAGCCGTTCCTCTAATCGCCTCAATAGAAGTTCAGTCGCATTCGGTTGGCGCAATTTATATTGAATAAAGTCTCTCGCTTGCCTCGCGAGCTCTCCGACCGCATTCCCCCGTCCTTGTTTAGAGACAGTAAGACTTTTAATAAAAGGTTTACTAGCCGATAAGAGGTTATATTCTGGATCGAGAGTCCGAGCGATACCATCTAATGTAGTAATGGACTTTAAAATAAACGTCATTTGCGCCGGTAAGCGGAAGGGTTGCTGCTCGAACATCGCGTAAATTTCGCTACGCATTTGATCGAAAGCCTGAAGCTCTACAGGCTTCTCCCGGAACTTATCTAAAGTAAAGGCAATTAACCGCTTCACAGGCGTCATATCTGCCACCGGTTCAATTAAACCCATGTACGTTAAGGTATCAATCACCTCATCCGTATCCTTTCTCAAAACAGCGAAAAAGGTTTTGACCATTTGGTCTTTGGCAATGGGCTTTACGTCCGTCATGGTGCCAAAATCGTAGAAAATCAAGTGACCGTCCTGACTGACTGCCATATTACCTGGATGGGGGTCAGACTGAAAAAAACCATCCTGTAGCAACTGCTTGAGAAAACAACAAATCCCCAACTGGATGATTTCTTTGGTATTAATCCCACAAGCTTCCATACTCTGGCGATCATCAATTTTGATACCCGGAAGGTATTCCAACGTTAAAACTTTTTTCGTGGTGTATCGCCAATAAATTTTTGGAACAAGAATGCGAGGATAATCAGTAAAATTTACCCGGAAATTATCAGCATTTTTAGCTTCATGAATATAGTCAATTTCTTTATAAAGAAGCTCAAAAAATTCGTGATAAATAGCCTCTATATCATACTTTCTCAGCGAGGGAGCCAACCGCTCCAAAAAACGTACTAGTCGATGTAAAACTTCAAAATCTAGATTGAAGAGTCTTTCTAAACCTGGACGCTGGACTTTAACCACAACGTCTTCGCCAGTGTGCAGTCTGGCCTTATGAACTTGTCCTAAGCTTGCAGACGCAAGAGGATAATGATCAAAATCTCGATATAGCGTATGAATGGAGTTGCCCAGTTCAGATTCAACGAGGGCGATCGCTTCAGCACTGCTAAACGGTGGCACTCGATCTTGTAATTGCCCCAATGCCTGCACGTACTCTCTGGGTAGTAAATCGGCGCGGGTGGATAAGGCTTGTCCAATTTTGATAAATGTTGGGCCTAAATCGAGTAAAGTTCCGACTAACCACTGGGCACGACGATTGCGGTGATGAGGGGAGTTTCTGGCAACCACTTTGTCCCACCATAAGTAAAATATTAACTTTAAGGCAGAAGCAAAAATATCGGTTTGGCGTGCCAGTGGCGAATATCTCGGTCGTTGCCAGCGGAGTGGCTTAGGTCTAGTGGGGGTAAGCATACTGTTGGAAATTCTCGGTCAGTGCCCCGCCAGTATGCCAACGGATTGTCTGTTAACTGGTGGTTTATCAGTAATCAGGTAATAGGTAATGGGTGTCTCAGAAAGTTTTAGCAGTGACTGGCTCCTTCTATAACGATATCAACGGATAAGTAAAGTTTAATAAAGTTTAATAAAGTTTAGGGTAACTGCTTTAACTGGGGCAAGGTCAGAGTAAAAGAGGTCAGAGAACTCTGAGAGTTTTTTAAGGGGCAACTAGAAACCTCAATCGTACCGTTCAGATGCTGCACTAAGCACTTGACCAAAGCCAGACCTAATCCCGTACCTTGAACCGCATTTTGAGTGACACCTCGACCGCGACGAAATTTATCAAAAATATGGTCTAAGTCTGCGGGGGAGATACCTGAACCTGTATTGCTCAAGGTCAGAACCACTTGATTGACGGACGGTTCGACTGGGTAAGTGACCTGGAGATGAACCGTTGTGCCTGGGTCGGAATACTTGCCCGCATTGGTCAAGAGTTCCAACAGGATACGGTTCAGGCTATCCGGATCGGTGTTCAGAATCAGAGGATGTGCAGGACTGGATACCTTCAAGGTTAACCTTTTATCGGCCCATTTCTGCTCAAAAGATTGAGCTAATGGGTCGATGATGCGGAAGAGGTCGATTTTTTCCAGTTGAATCGAGGATTGATCCGCTTCTAGCTGCTGTAAGCTCAGTAAGTCATTGATTAATTCAATTTCTTTATTACATTCCTGCTCCAGGATTTCTAGGTACTTCTGGCGGCGTTCAGGCACAAGTGTGGGCTGACGTAGCATCCGAATGGCCAGACTCATCGTCGTTAAAGGCGTCCGCAGCTCATGACTCATACTACTCATGAATTCTTCCTTGAGCTGATTTAATTGCTGTAGTTGGTCAATCTGCTGGCGGGTTTTTTCGTATAACTGAGCCTGAATTTCTAAACTGTGCTGTAACTGCGCGGTACGATCTTCAACGAGAGATTGCACTTGCCGCAGTGTTTGATTCTGAATGATGGCGGCACCGACCTGAGCACTGATGCCCTCGACCAACTCTAATTCATCGGTGTGCCAGTGGCGAGGCTGGCAATGTTGTAACACAAAAAAACCCAACACGGTGGAGACGACCGAAGCGTTACTGGGCGAGCCAAGCAGAGGCACAATCAGTAAGGCGGGCATCATTTCCCGTTCAAAAATCGAGAGACTCTCTCCTCGCAAGTCAATGGCACAAGAGTCTTGAAAATCTGAGATGAGCATGGGGGCTGGAGCATCTCTAAACGCTTGTTGGCACAAGCAAGATTCAGAAAGCCAAAAGGATTGGTTTAAGAGGGAAGAAGGACTTTCGTTCGGGGTAGACCATTGCCCTGCCTTATCCTCTAACCACTCCCCCACAACTGTTACCTTCGTTTGCGGCAGGTGTACAGAAGGTCGCCTGTGAAACAGAGGATCACTGTAGGTCAACAGGAGAAGTAAACCGCGACCCACCTGTAAGGCTTGAGCCGTAGAAGCGATCGCCATCTGGAGAATTTCCTGGAGATTTTCCGTACTGTGCATTGCCAGACTCAACTGAGTGAGCAAGGTGCGTGAATGGGCAAAGCCCAGAACCTGCCGGGTGAGTTGGACATGAGATAAGGCGAGTGCGACGGAATCCGTCACCAGGGTTAAGAGCTCTTGTTCAGGTACTGTCCATTCGTGAGGTTGCGATCGCCCTAAAACAATCATCCCGTTGATGGCAGACTGAAACCAAGTGTGGATTTTCAAAACCGCCCTGACCTTGAATCCTTCAGGACACCTGCCAGTGTTAGACCCCACCTCCGATGTCTGGAGGTCGGCAATCGCTAAAAGTTGATCACTTCCCCAGTCCACTTGGAGGACGGGGTGTTCCAACCATGGCGTACAATCATCAAGGGGTAAACAGGGAACGTTATCGCCACACCATAAAGCCATTTGAGGGGTTGTAACCGGATTAGCGAGCAACGGCTCACCGGGTTTGGCTAAGGCCATAATAAAGCAGGCATCAACCTGAAAAATTTCTCCTAAAACCTGAGCCACCCTGGTCAATAAGGTTTTTGGCTCTGGACTGGTCAGAATAATCTGAGTAATGTGTTGCCCGAGCTGAGCGGACTGAGCCGTGTACTGCATCGGTGAACCCTTGTGCTTTTGGGTGAAAACTGGTTCAAGGTGGGTAGACAGACATGAAGGCGAATCATTTCCTAAGGAGTTTACGTTCGGATTCGGGTCATGGGGCGTATTCGCACAAAAGCGGCTCTGAAACGGGAGGTTCAGCGGGGACATTACGCGTTCTGTATCCATAAAGCTTGTTGCATAACTCTCATAACAGACCTTGACCAGACCCACTCTGAAAAATCGATCTTGCTAAGATTTAATGTTCCCTGTTGGAGCGGTTTTCTACCAGAATCTTAGACTTTTTTATAGAGAAGCCCTTAAGAGCGTCTCTGAGTAGCTTGCTTTTGAGCCGCCTCGCTATTTTGCCGATAAAGCTTCATGCGGTCTTGTGCGGTCTTATATCGACGATCATCGGGCTTCACAGCTTTCATTAAATCCGAGGCTCGCTCCCACTTAGCGGCTACATCTAACCATTGAGCGGATGTTTGAATGGTTTTACCCGCTGTCGAGGCTTGCTCAGCGAGCCGTACCGCCTGTACAAATGGATCGGAGGCGGGTGGTGAGAGCTGATATTGAGCCATTCCTGGCCTTTGTGAGGAGTCAGTGTTGGGGTTGATGGATTGAGACGTTGTTTGAGGATTTAGTTTGGGAGCTAACCACTCATGCAGAAGCCAGCCCAGGAACAACAGTAGTAAGCTCAATCCCACTCCACTCACAATGCCCCGCCAGTAAGGATTTTTTTCTCGCAGATAAGGCGAGGAATGTTTGGGTAAACCGAGTTTCTTTCTGGAAGCTGTTTGGTGATTTTGCCGACTCTCCACCAGTTGCTTGAATAAATTGGGCTTGGCTAGAATAATTTCTTCAGACCAAAGTAACTGATTATCGGGGTCGCGGTTAATTTCTTCCAACCACAGCAATTGTTGCTCTCGCACGATGCGACTGTTGATTTTGACGCGACGAATATTGCGCGGTGCAATGTCTTCGAGAATCTGCTGGATTTTCGCTACTGTTACAGATTGTTCGAGTTGCTCAGGGATTGCCGCCTCACACAAAAGTTGCAGAATGCCGTCGGCCAAAACGGCGCGGGTTCTGATACCCGCCTCAACTAGCTGCTCATTCAGCGTTTGAATGATCGCTGCAACACTACCCTGGCGAGCTTGTTGAGCGATATCATCCATTGGGTCGCGCATGTTTTTTAGAACCATGGATTGGTTGCTCTGCCTGACTTTTTTATATAGAATATCAGCCCCAATCGGCGTATTGTACCCTAGGTCTATACTCTGGACTCGGGAAATTTTTAACTTATCATTACTAGAGAGCATTTTGGTGGATCGTTGTCCTATCCATTGGTGCTAATGGCGTTAGGAGCTGCTCCGGTTTCAGAATCTCCTTAGGCTGTGAATGCGGAGTGAGGCAAGGATGTCACGTATGTTTACAATTAGTTTAAAAATAATATTAGTGCCTGTAGGAGAGTCTCCATGCTACTGAAGTCCACGACACGTCACATTCGCATCTATACAGCCGAGCTTGAAGGGAATGAGCTGGTCGAAAGTCAAAACGTTTTAACCTTAGATGTTGACCCCGACAACGAATTGAATTGGAATGAAGACGCTCTGCAAAAGGTATATCGCAAGTTTGATGAATTGGTGGAATCCTATGATGGAGCAGATTTAACCGAATACAACCTACGCCGCATTGGTTCTGATTTGGAGCATTTTATGCGATCGCTTTTACAGAGCGGTGAAATTAGCTATAACCTGGAAAGTCGTGTCGTCAATTACAGCATGGGACTGCCGCAAGTCGAGCCTCAGGCAAGTTAGTTGAGCAGGCTACCGCCAAGTCCGATTCCCTTCTTCGTCGGTGCGGGCTTGGCGAATCACATCAGAAATCTCTTCCGCATCTTTAACGTGGTGTAGCGCCTTTTGTTCCCCGTCCGGTTCATCAACCACAAAATAGGTCGGAACTTTAATATGGTCGCCAGTGATGTCAGGCGCATCAACGGCAACTTGCTGTGCTTTTTCTTGAATGGTTTGAGCGGATGGGTCTATTTTATCGCCAGGATTGACCGCATCATGGCTCTGAGGTCTTTCTGGCTTATCGGGAGAAAGTCCTATATCTTGAGTCACTCGCTCTGTTTGCTCGTCCGCTTTGTCAGGAGTATTGATATTGGTTTTTTCTGGCTTATTCATAAGAAACTCCTAAAGTTTTTAACGATTGATCATTTCAATCCAATGGAATGCTAAGGAATAAAAGCTCATAATCTCCTCTTTCCAGGGTGGTAATTGATGTTTTTTAATTCAATAGTGTCAGCTTGTCGCTCCAGGGATTCCGACTAATAAGGGATTGACAAGAAGAGATGGAACCCTGTATCAAAGGCAGCCTGCTTGTTTTTTAGGGGTTGGATGCTCTTTTTCTGCACCTCTTTAGCTCATACGCAGTTGCATTCATACGTAGCACATTGAATTTCTCCGCGTCGGGAGCGTCCCCGCGTCTGGGTGTCTATCTCAACTACTATGTTTGAACTCAACTCGGTATCAGGAGTTAAGCAGGTAACAAATCAGGGATTTGAGTTATAAGCTGTGACGCATTTAAGAAAGCCTATTTCCTACACCCTAAAGCTCTTACTGTCATTTTGGCTCACCAGAGGAAGACGATTCAGGTACCCCTATTTCTTTCGAGTTATCCGTTCGCTTCCGTTGTAAAAACTGCTTCAGTGCCGTGCGACGATTAGCCAAGAAGCGACTCCAAAAACCGGGCAGAAAATGATCCATCGTTGCTGCCAATGCCCAAGTTTCTAGGTTGATCAGTTTGTATCGCAAGTCGTGGGATTTTTGAAGCTTTGCGATCAGGTCTTTGATCTCTACGGTAGCCGGCGTATTGAACTCAGCAAAAGTTGGCTCATGGGATTGGTCAGGATCAGGTTGGGATTCAGGTTGGGGCATGGTCATGGATAATGGGAAAAAGTGAACGGATTAAACTGGGTGAACCAGAAGATTCAGTCGGTAACACCCCAAAACAACGTCCAGAGTGTTGAGCAAGAGGCTGTCTCTCATCTCCAAACCTCACCACCAGTGCTAAAGTTAAGTCAACTCCTGACTCCTAGTGCCTTTACCTTCAACCGCTATCATTGTTAAAATAAGCGGCTGTACGATGTCAAACTGCAACGAGTTGTCCGATCTTGTCTGAACAAAAGCATGAAAGACCCTTGGAGTTATAAACCCTGGTGGTGTCAGCCTTGGTCAATTCTGCTGACCGGAACAATGATCATCGCGAGTAGTTGGGTCTTAGTAAAAACGGTTTGGGTAACCATCCTCGTTGCCCTGCCAATTTTACTTTGGTGGACATTTTTTTTACTGATCTGGCCTCACCTGATGAGGGACAATAGTAGCCTGGACAATTATTAGCATCGACGCCAGATTGTATTCCCTAGGGAAGAATCAAGCGCAAGCGTATAAACTCACGCTAGAGCCAGACGCTACAATCGGTAATCAATACGCTTGCACAACACACGACCAAAGGCGGAAGCCTGCTTCCTGCCTTCAGGAGTGAAATTTGTAGCCAAATCATCATCGGCTGAACGTAGCGAAGAATTTTCATGGAAAATCCGGCGGCAACGATCCACTGTT
>DATNQL010000018.1:0-7279 GCA_036704025.1 Stenomitos sp. | reverse complement strand
ACACCCAGGATACGGCTGGTAACAAGCGTTGCTACCCCTGTCTGAATCACATTGTCAATAAGCTCGGTATTTTGGGCGGCAGCTTACCAGGTAAAACGCCTTTGGCATCTGGCTTTGGGGGCGCTTGTCGCCCCCTGAAGTGAATCACTCACAGAAAATCGCTTATCCCTAACAATCAAACAGCTACGGGTTCGAGGAGTTTGATATTAGAAAAGTTGAACTCAGTAGTGAGCCGATTTTCTCCATCGATCGCATGAACGACTTGGCGCGTCATGACATAATAATTGCCGACTTTCTCATAACTTTCCTCAAACTCTCGTTTGGTCTTGAGATTGCCCGTCTTAGCCTCTCGGAAGATAGCGTTGTAGCCCGTTGAAACATAGCCTTCTCCGGTATCCAAGCTTTCGTTGGTATTAATCGTAAACGCCATCGGACCCATCACCCGGCTCACCTGACAAATTTCGGTACCTCGGACTTTATAGTTCGACCCCATGGCATCGCCTTTAACCTGAATTTCTACAGCTCCAGTAGCGTCTGATTCACCTAGGCTAAACTCGTTTTTTCCATGAGCTTTTTCAAATGTTGAGCGCTTGCGATGGGTAACAATATCCCGCATTTGGTTATAAACGCTTTCTTGCACTTTTTCGTCTGCAATGCCAGTGACTTCTACCGTGAGGTCGCCATTAATGCGAACTTCCCCTTTGTAGACTTCATCACCCTGCTTAATTTCGATATCCGCACGATAACCGGGGAAGTTGGCATCCCAGGTATAGCGGTTTTCATAAGCGGCTTGAAACAACTCACGAGCGCTGGTTTGCTCTGTCATACATCCTTAATATCAATCAACACTCTCTAGTTTAAGAATGTTTACTGAGTATTGAACTTCTCAGGCAAAAATTGCCTAACCCAAAAGAAATTGAGAATGGGACTTTTGACAGTTGACTTTTGACTTTTTGTGCTATTGTGTGGTACCTCAAGACGCACTTGGCTGGCTGGAAATCATCATCGGTTCTCGATAAAGTGGCACCGTAAAAGTAACGGTTGAGCCTAATCCTTCGCCCATACTGTAAAAGTTGACAACACCACCCATCGTTTCCACCAATCTTTGAGAGATTGTCAGACCTAAACCTGTGCCGCCATATTGACGAGTGCGTTCGCCATCCACCTGACTGAAGGCTTGAAATAACTTGTCTTGCTTGTCCAAAGAAACACCAATTCCAGTATCAGCGACTCGAATTTTGACCATACCGGGAAATTCCTGGTCTTTAAATGATACTTTTTTCTTGAGGACTTCAGCACTAATTGTTACCCCACCTTCGTGGGTAAATTTGATCGCATTGCCAGTCAAGTTTAAGAGAATTTGTAGGAGCCGCTGATAGTTTCCGTACACAATGATTTCATCACGAGTATTGGGTAGCTCGATATTGAAACTGAGGTTCTTTTGTTGGGCTTGATTCTGAGTAAAATCTCGAACATTATTCAGCAGTTCATTGAGCTGAACTTGCTCTAACGGAAGCTCCATTTTCCCGGCTTCAATTTTGGCGATATCTAAGATATCGTTGATGATGTCCAATAGATGCAGCGCTGAGCGATGGGCGTCATCCATAAATTCCGCCTGTTCCTCAGGCGTATCTACCATGCCGTCAATGATCAGCTTAAGGCTACAGATAATGCCATTAAGGGGGGTTCGCAACTCGTGGGTTGTGTTGGCCAGAAATTGGCTTTTGAGTCGAGAAAGCGCTTCAGCTTGTTCGCGAGCTTCTTCTAGTTGTTTATAGAGGGTAGCATGAGCGATCGCGGTTCCGACTTGTTCAGCCAGTTCTCGCACTAATTCGATTTCTGCCTCACTCCAGATGCGGTGGCGATCGCATTGTTGTAGTTTAATCAAACCATTGGGTTGGTCTGTATAGGTAGTAGAAACCACTAACACGGACTGCTTTTGGCATTCTGAATTTGTGGCTTGCTCAACCACTACGGGTTCGCGACTAAACAGCGCTTGTCTCAGGGAGGGTTCCGATGCCAGATCCAACTTTTTCCCCACGTTTGACCGACGCAATTCCTGAGTGTATTCTGCCTTGATCCGGACTTCTGGATCGTCTGGTTTGTAGGAGCAAATCATGCAATGACTCACTTGAAGTGCCTTCCCCAGACTTTTTACTGTTTCTTGCCAAATGGTGTCCAGATCGAGGGTTCGACGGATTTTCCGGGCAATCTGAGTCAGAAGTTTAGAATTTGGATCTAAACTGAGAGGCACAAAAGAGTCAATGACTTTCTGTACCGAGGCTTCCGGCAACAGATGTCCCATGACTAAGACCTTTGTGGCTTTGCCATCGGCCTGCAAAATGGGACTGATCACCAACTCAAACGGTAAAAGTTGATCCTTATAGGCCAACGAATGGATGCAACGTTCAGGAGTTCGTTGCTCCAGAATTCGCTGAATTTGTTCTAGATATGCGTCAGCCGCGATCGGATGAAAGGTTTCACGCAGGGGAAGCCCAACCACTTGTTCGTTTGTCAGACCATAGCGCTCAGCGCCTTGCCAGTAAAATGAGTGGTACTGACCAGATGCATCCTGAGTAAACACAAGCTCGGACCCTAACCCCTGCAAAAAGCCCGATTTGCTTGGTGCAGTAGCAGATTCCATATCGGTATACCCAGAACGAAGATGTTGTAGATTAACAGGAGCAGTCATCAGAAAAGACCTGGAAACTGCGAGTTGACAAAAAAAATGATTGGCTGGAGCGATGCGACCGAAAGGTAACGGAGCGTAGCTCAAACTTTAAAGACTTGGCTTTAAAGAAACAGCCCATAATGGTTTTACCTTAATCATTCCATTCGCCTCGTGGCGGCACGGGCGGATTTCGGTCTAAGGCACGGGTCAGTTCGTCATCCCGTTCCCGCTCACCTCTGAGCCATTGACGAATTGCTGTTTCAATGACCCGACTGGGATCATTGGTTAGGTGATGGATTTGCTCTAATAGCTCTGAATCCAAATGAATAGAGATCTCTTCTTTGTCAGTTGAATGCTCTCGATGTACGGCATGATCGTTCATAAGCCCAGTGTTAGGTTCCCTAATCAACATTTTACGATAACTATCAATTCGGCGTCTTTTGATTCTTCACACGGCCAAAGCGCATCTTGAATGAAGCCTCTGAGTCATTACCCTAGTACAGGGAACTCCCGAATTTTTAGGCAAAAACATTAAAATAAGTTAAGCGCTATTGAATTCTACAGCCCTTTTTTGTTGTCACCCTGATATGACTGACGTTCCTGTCTCTCGCATTCGTAACTTTTCAATCATCGCCCATATCGATCATGGGAAATCCACTTTAGCTGATCGCTTGCTACAGACGACGGGCACGGTCGATGCGCGGCAGATGAAGGAACAGTTCCTGGACAATATGGAGTTGGAACGGGAACGGGGCATTACGATTAAGCTACAAGCCGCACGGATGAACTATACAGCCAGCGATGGCGAGCAATACGTTCTTAATCTCATTGATACACCCGGTCACGTCGATTTTTCTTATGAGGTCTCGCGATCGCTTGTTGCCTGTGAAGGAGCGCTGTTAGTTGTAGATGCATCTCAGGGTGTTGAGGCACAAACTCTGGCTAATGTTTATTTAGCACTAGAGCATGACCTAGAAATTATTCCGGTTCTGAATAAAATCGACCTACCCGGAGCCGAACCCGAACGAGTTAGGAGCGAAATCGAAGAGATCATTGGTCTTGATTGTAGCGGGGCAATCAAGGCTTCGGCAAAGGAAGGCATCGGAATTCATGAAATCTTAGAATCCATTGTCCATTTGATCCCCCCTCCCCAGGATACGGTAGACCAACCCCTACGCGCATTAATTTTTGACAGCTACTATGACCCTTACCGGGGTGTGATCGTTTATTTCCGGGTTGTAGATGGAACCGTCAAAAAAGGCGATAAAGTCCGCTTGATGGCTTCCCACAAAGAGTACGAAATTGATGAACTCGGTATTCTTTCCCCCACCCAAATCCAAGTGGATGAACTGCACGCGGGTGAGGTGGGTTACCTGGCGGCAGCCATTAAAGCCGTAGAAGATGCTCGTGTCGGTGATACGATTACCCTAGCGGTTAAACCCGCCGAGGCTCCCTTGCCCGGTTATGCGGAAGCCAAGCCAATGGTCTTTTGCGGCTTATTCCCCATTGATGCAGACCAGTATGAAGATTTGCGGGACGCCTTAGAGAAGCTAAAGCTGAATGATGCCGCACTACACTATGAGCCGGAAACCTCCACCGCCATGGGATTTGGTTTCCGCTGTGGCTTCTTGGGCTTGCTGCACATGGAAATTGTTCAGGAACGGCTGGAGCGAGAATACAATTTGGATTTAATCATTACTGCGCCGTCTGTGGTGTATCAAGTCACCACGAATAAAGGCGAAGTTTTTGAGATTGACAATCCCAGTAAGCTACCGGCACCCAACGAACGGGAAAGCATTGCTGAACCCTATGTCAAGGTGGAGATGATTACTCCGGAAACCTACGTCGGCACCCTGATGGAACTGTGTCAAAATCGGCGTGGGGTGTTTAAGGACATGAAATATCTCACCCAAGGGCGAACGACATTAGTCTATGAATTGCCATTGGCAGAAGTGGTAACGGACTTTTTTGACCAATTGAAGTCCCGTTCTCGCGGCTACGCCAGCATGGAGTACCATCTGATTGGCTACCGAGAAAACACACTCGTCAAGTTAGATGTTCTGATTAATGGTGACCCTGTTGATTCGTTGGCCATGATTGTTCACCGAGACAAAGCTTACAATGTGGGTCGCTCCTTGGTGGAAAAATTGAAAGAACTGATTCCCCGTCACCAATTCAAGATTCCCCTCCAAGCCTCCATTGGCAGTCGTGTGATTGCCAGCGAACATATTCCAGCTTTACGCAAAGACGTACTCGCCAAATGTTATGGCGGCGACATCAGCCGGAAGAAGAAGCTGCTTCAGAAACAGGCGAAAGGGAAAAAGCGGATGAAATCGGTGGGTACTGTGGATGTCCCGCAGGAAGCGTTTATGGCAGTGTTACGCCTCGATCCACAGTAAAATTGTCGTCACAAAACAGAGGAATAGGACTCAGGCCTTAGGGAGCAGAAGCGATTGTTTTTGTGCTCAAGAGTCAGTTAATTAACAGAATGTAGCTGAGAAAAGGGCTAGGCGCTGAAAATATCAGGAATCAGCCTCTGCCAATTCTCAGCTTTTATTTTTAAATGCTTAACATTTCTTGATTTCTCTCAACTAGAAATAATAGCAACCTGCTCATCGTCCTGAACTGAACTCAGTTGAGCGGATTTGGTAATTGAGCAAAGCACCGTTTAAGGGAGAATGATTCACAATCCTTGAGAATTACGAGAACGATTAGTCCAAGTTATCGAACGAATTACAGCAGACCCAATTATTTCGTTAGCATTCTATGACTGCATTCTCGAAACTCGATTCTATGCAGGTTCAAGTTAAATTGGTATTAGCTTATCCCGAACTCAGGTTAAATTAATGCTTGCGAATAGTATGTGGAAAAAGTAATCGAAACCAACAAAAATCTATCTTTTGGTATCTTGACAAAGTCTTTTAAATTGACTGGAAGCATTTTCCCTGACCTGGTAGCATCTTGGTAGCTGAAGAAGATTAAATAGATATACTTGCTGGAGAAAAGCAAGTTCAAGTTCAGTCCACTTCACGTAAAACTATGAGAATTCTGGTTACAGGCGGCGCCGGTTTCATTGGTTCCCATTTGATTGATCGCCTAATGGCAGAGGGACATGATGTTATTTGCTTAGATAACTTCTATACCGGCCACAAGCGCAACGTTCTGAAATGGCTAGGTAACCCCTACTTTGAGCTGATTCGCCATGACATCACCGAACCGATTCGGTTAGAAGTAGACCAAATTTACCACCTCGCTTGCCCAGCTTCACCAGTTCACTACCAATACAATCCGGTTAAGACCATCAAAACCAATGTCATGGGCACTCTGCACATGCTAGGGTTAGCCAAACGGGTAAAGGCACGATTCTTATTAGCCTCTACCTCTGAAGTGTACGGCGATCCAGAAGTCCATCCTCAATCAGAAGATTACTGGGGAAACGTGAATACGATTGGTATCCGTAGCTGTTACGACGAGGGTAAGCGAGTTGCGGAAACCCTAGCCTTTGACTACCATCGGCAAAATAATGTAGACATTCGCGTAGCTCGAATTTTTAACACTTATGGGCCTCGTATGCTCGAAAATGATGGTCGGGTTGTCAGTAACTTGGTGGCGCAATCCCTGAGAGGTAAACCTTTAACGGTATATGGGGATGGTTCACAAACCCGTAGCTTCTGCTATGTCTCTGATTTAGTGGATGGACTGATGCGGTTGATGAATGGTGAGCATACCGGACCGATTAATTTAGGGAATCCCGGAGAATACACAATTTTAGAACTCGCTCAGGCGATACAGAAAATGGTGAATCCGGATGCTGAAATTATCTTTAAATCTCTTCCGCAGGATGACCCACGCCGCCGCCGCCCTGATATTACGAAAGCCCAGACTTTACTCAATTGGCAACCTACAGTTCCCTTACAAGAAGGGTTAAAACTGACAGTGGAGGATTTTCAAAATCGTATATTGTCGGCTGAAGAATATCCTTTAGCAGCCATTTAAACAATCCACAAAAAATTAGGGTGATGAGAAAGGAGACAACACTTAACTTAGCTTGAGAAATTGAGGAGAAAATACTACGATTAGAAGCTTGAAATCAATGGCATGCTATATCTCTAGACCTAGTGTATGAGTCTTGAGTTTTCCAAAAATTGAGCTTCCTTAACTACTGTTTGTATGAAGCGGCTAGTCCTCTCAACTAAGTAAAAGTAAACCTCCAAACTCTTATAGCTGAATCTTGACAGCGAATCTGAATCAGTGATTTAAATTTTGACCAGCTTAGCGAGGAGTAAGAATATGCGTGTTTGTGTAATTGGGACTGGATATGTGGGATTGGTGACGGGTGCTTGCTTAGCGCACATTGGGCACCATGTGATCTGCGTGGACAATAATGAAGAAAAAGTCAAGTTAATGAAATCGGGACAGTCGCCCATCTATGAACCCGGACTGTCGGAAATTATGCAGGAAGCCAGTCATGCGGGAAATCTGGAGTTTACATCAGATCTTGCCGCAGGTGTGGCTCATGGCGAAGTTTTGTTTATTGCCGTAGGAACACCAGCTTTACCGAACGGAGAAAGCGATACGCGTTACGTGGAAGCTGTCGCACGCGGCATT
>DATNQL010000017.1:0-7813 GCA_036704025.1 Stenomitos sp. | reverse complement strand
CTGCGTGGAACGCTTGAAGCCACTGCCGACGGCATTCTTGTCAGCCAAAACGGGAAACACATCGCCACGGTTAATCGAAAGTTTGTCGAAATGTGGAGTATCCCGGAATCGGTCATTGCGTCACGAGACTTAAGCCTTGTGCTGCCATTGATTTTGGAACAACTCAAAGACCCAGACGCTTTTCTGCGCGAAACACAAGGCTTATTATCTCAGATAGACGCAGAAGCTCATGGGATCTTTGATCTCAAAGATGGGAGAATTTTCGAGCGATATTCGCTGCCGCATCGGATCGAGGGAAATATTGTTGGCAGAGTTTGTAGCTTTCGGGATGTCACTCTCGCCAAGCGAAAAGAGGCGGAACTCGCAGAAAGCCAGCGCAGGCTGGCTTCATTGATGAATTCACTTCCCGGTATTGCTTTCTCCTGCTCCAATGACCCGGAATGGTCAATGAAATATCTCAGCGAAGGTTGCCTTAATTTAACGGGTTATACCAGCGAAGAACTTTTAGAAAGTGGGGTAGTTTCGTATAACTCTATTACACATCCCGAAGATTTACCACAAGTTCTGAGTAGGCTAGATGAAGCGGTTGTTAAAAAGCAACCGTATGTGATTGAGTATCGCATTCGTACTCGATCAGGTGAAGAGAAATGGGTATGGGAGAAAGGAAGTAGAGTCTTTGATCGCAACGGTGAGGTCATAGGAATCGAAGGGTTCATCACGGATATTAGCGATCGCAAGCAGAGCGAAAAAGCCCTTCAAGAAAAAGAGCAGTTCCTAGAGTTAGTTCTGGAGAATATCCCCCAGTTCATCTTCTGGAAAGATAGAAATTCAGTCTACTTTGGTTGCAATCGCAACTTCGCCCTGGCGGCTGGCTGTTCGACTCCAGAGGAGATTGTTGGCAAAACCGACTACGATTTGCCTTGGAAAAAAGAGGAATCCGACTTTTTCCGGGAATGTGACGCCCGTGTGATGGAGACGGATACACCCGAATATCACATCATTGAACCCCAACTCCAAGCGAATGGAAAACAGGCTTGGTTGGATACCAATAAGGTTCCACTTCATGACGCCCAAGGAAATGTAGTCGGCGTTCTTGGGACTTACGAAGATATTACTGAACGCAGACTCTCAGAGCTAGAACTTCAGCACAGCGAACAAAAGTACAGAAATCTATTTCACAATTCCTTAGTCGGGATGTTTCGCAATACACTCGCTGACGGTACGGTTCTGGATGCGAACGAGGCTGTATTAAAGATGTTTGGCTTTGATTCTTATGAAGGAATCAGAGCTATTGATTTGTATGCCAATCCCGATGATCGGGAGCTTCTTAAACAACAGCTACGAGAGAAAGGATTTGTTGAAAATTTTGAAGCGCAAGCTCGACGAAAAGACGGTTCCCAATTTTGGGTTTCCTACTCTGGCAAATTGTATGCCAAACAGGGCTACTTAGAAGGTGTGATGATCGACATCACCGAACGTAAGCAGGCAGAAGAAGCTCTCAAGACAGCCAAACAAGAGCTGGAAATTCGAGTTGAGGAGCGTACCATTGAACTAAGACAAGCTATTAGGAAATTGCAAGGTGAGATTGAGGAGCGCAAGCGGACGGAGGCAGAACTACAGCGAAGTGAAGCGAGATTTCGCGAATTAGCCTGTCGGGAAGCACTGCTCAACCGCCTTGCCAGTCAGATTCGCAACTCCCTGGCTTTGGAGACGATCTTGGAAACGGCTGTACAAGAAATTTACAACCGATTAGCGATTGATGTCTGCGTCTTTGCTTGGTACGCCAAAGATGGAACTTCTTCGGGTTGGCATGTAGTCAAAGAGGCCAAAAATCCCGAGATGCCCAGCTTTTTGGGTTTATATCCCTTAGAAAGTTGGCGTCCGTTTACCTGTAAGCTGGTGGATCGCGAAGAGTTTCAAGTTGATCGTGTCACCCAGAGCTATGACGCTGTGCAGCAGACACGACTCCCTTATGGGACGACAGCTCTGTTATCACTACCTGTTGAGACACAATCGGGTCAACTAGGAACCCTAACCTGTGGGCGTTTGGTTTCTTGGAAATCTTGGACGGACGAAGAACTGGAACTGTTACAAGCGGTTGCGAATCAATTGGCGATTGGGATAAACCAAGCACAACTCTACGAACAAAGTCGCATTGCCGCCACTACAGCTCAAACCAAAGCGACTCAGTTGGAAGTGGCGCTGCGCGAACTTCAGCAAACTCAATCGCAACTGATTCAGTCGGAAAAAATGTCTTCTTTAGGACAGTTAGTGGCGGGTGTTGCCCATGAAATTAACAACCCACTCAACTTTATCCACGGCAATCTCACCCATATTAATCAATATGCAGAAGACTTGCTCAATCTCATTCAACTTTACCAAAAATACTACACCCTTCCTGCAAAAGAAATTCAAGCTGAGACAGAGGCTATTGATCTGGAGTTCCTCAAAGAAGATTTACCTAAAATCCTATCGTCAATGACCATGGGAACCGAGCGCATTCGTCAAATCGTCTTATCTTTACGTAACTTTTCCAGAGCTGAACAAACGGAGAGAAAATGGGTTGATATTCATGAGGGTCTTGATAATACTCTATTGATTCTCGGTCATCGCCTGAAAGATAAACCGCATCGTCCTAGCATCGAAATCATCAAAGAGTACGGCAACATACCTTTAGTGAAGTGTTATGCTGGACAACTGAACCAGGTGTTCATGAATATTCTCACAAATGCAATTGATGCCCTAGAAATGAGAAATGAATCATGGGCAATCAGTCAAGATTCAGGGAGTTCTTCTTTCCAATTACCCAGTCCCCAATCACAATTTCCCAAGATTTGGATTCGCACCGAACTGAACGAAAGTCATCAGTTAGTGATTCGGATCGCTGACAACGGTCTAGGGATGACACCGGAGATACAGCGCAGAATTTTCGATCCGTTTTTTACGACGAAACCGATCGGTTCAGGGACAGGTTTAGGAATGTCGATTAGCTACCAAATTGTGGTAGAAAAACATGGGGGTCAATTGCAGTGCTTTTCTACGCCCGGTCAGGGTACAGAGTTTTTAATTTCAATTCCCATGCAACCTCCAAAAAATCATAATTTATTCCAGGAAGATTTAGCCATCAATTTGATGGCTAAAGGGTCGAATAACCTGGCAAAATCGATGTTCTAAGCTGATGTGCAGCTAAATTGCCGTAGCGAAATTGTCGTAATGGGTGTGGGGTGTGGAAATATGCAAATTCAATGTGTCACAGCTTAATACCTTCTCTCTTGATCATCAACCCTCTCTAGATGTGTCCTATAAGCTCTAATGGTTGAGCATTAGCTCTGTAAGACAGCGCCTGCCAGCCTGATTCACTAGAAGCTAAATGTCGTTAGCAATGTTCCCACAAAAATTGAATCATTGGCATTGTTGTGTTCGGGATTGAAAATAACAAAGAAACTGGGAGTGAGAAAAATGTTGTTGGTTAGCTTGTAACGAAAGAAACTTTCTACACGATAAGAAGTATCCAAATCTCTACGGCTGATCACATCATTCCCACGCGCCCTCGGCGGCATTCCGAAAATCAAGCCCAAGGCGTTGCCTTCTTTGCCAAAGTCTCGAAACGCCATCGCTATGGCATAATTCCAAATCTCTGCCTCATCTCCTTTGTTGACCAGAGCACCATTCACCAGTGCCCCACCCGTTTCCGCTTGCGCCGTGGTCACACCGACCCAACCCCCAATGGCAAAACGAGGAGTAAATCGATATTGGGCTTCGATTCCATAAGCATTGGCTGAAGTCGCGATATCATCGCCAAAGGGCGTTTGAGCAAAGCCACTGCCGGTATTCCCGGTGATATTCGTTCCCTCTCCCGGTTGAGGTGAGTAATAACGCACGTAAGTGAAAGCAATATCAAAACTTTTTGTGGGAGAGAAAGATAACTGAGCCAAGGCTCCAAATTGACCCTCAAAGATGCCCCTCTCTAAGCTTGGACTAGAGAAATTGCCCGGACTCCCTAAATAAGTCAACGAGGCTAGAAGTGATTCGGTCAATCGAACATTCAGCCCCACACCTGCACCATCGCTGAGACGATAGATCGGGTTACGTTGCCCAAACCGGGAAAGACCCCCGCCAGCCGGATTCAATTGGGGCGCAATATCAGGAGACCCTAACCCTTGGGACGCAATGAAGGCTTCAATGCGATCGCCTATCGGGAAACGGTAGGACAGCGAACCCAGAACAATATCGTTGCCCGTCGGGCCAGTACGGGTATCAA
Organism: Stenomitos sp.; assembly: GCA_036704025.1. Lineage (GTDB taxonomy): Bacteria > Cyanobacteriota > Cyanobacteriia > Cyanobacteriales > Coleofasciculaceae > Allocoleopsis. The sequence goes on along the minus strand of DATNQL010000017.1, from coordinate 3,552 downwards.
AGTCATACAAGGTCATGTCTGTACCCGTGACTGAGGCATCCAAGGGGCTGAAATTTCCCGCTTCCAACTTGACTCGCAGTAGGTCTTTCCCCGTGAAACTGCTGTCAAAATTGAGTCCCACCCGACCAGGAGCAAAGGCGTTGACATTTAAGTCCTCAGTGGGTTCTTGTCCAGAAGGGACCGCTTTCCGGTCACCCCAAGCGTCAATTAAACCAAAGTCTGCTGACCCCGTGAGTTTGGTTGTGGGAGAAAACTGATGCTCTTCCAGAAAGGCCACGCGCCCTTCTAGGGTATTGATTTGTGTACCCAAAGTGGCGAGTTCGGTTTGAAATTCCTGAACGATGCGTTGCAAAATTTCTAAGTCCTCTCGCCGGACTAACACACTCGTGGAAGAAGCCATCAAACGCTCAACTTGTTGCAAACAAGCATTCAAGCCAGCCGCAAATTCATAGCGTGTCATGGCGCGATTGCCCCGGAAGGTACCGTCAGGATATCCTGCAATACAGCCGTAACGTTCCACTAGCGATCGCAAGGCTTCATAAGCCCAGTCTCCGGGTGAGACATCGCTGAGTTGGGTAACATTCGTGATTTGTCCCATCGAGTCATCCACACTCGGATCAGGACTATCGTCGTTGACGAGTTCTACCTCCTCAGACCTGGGTTCATCCCTTACCCTTCCTGAGGATAGCTGTGGTTCATCCAGGGTCTGGTTTGCCAAATCTTGAGCAAGAGTAATACCAATTGAGTTTGAATTGGATACATATTCTTGAATTGCTCCCCCCTTAATCAGGCCGGAGTTGTAGTGAGGATCTGGGGGGGTGTGAAATGTGACATTGATCAAGTCAATTGGTTTAATCTCTAAAGGTTTTGTAGCCGTAAATGTGGCTTCTTCAACCCCTACAAAAACAGGTTCTATGTGGGAATCTTGAGCTGCAAACGCACTATTGGCTATCAACAAGGAAGCACCCCAAACAACTGGACTCGCCGTCAAAGCGCTCCAGATCAATCTGAACATTATTTTTTCTCGTCTTCTAAACTTGAAATGAATTATTTAAGTGTTTCTAGCTCAAATCAATGGGTTAGAAAACACTTTAAAAAGATTAAACTTCATCTTCTCACAATTGATTTTATGAATAGCAATTTGTTATATAAACTGTATATTTTTTAAGATTTTAATGTTAACTCGGTTACAATTTCTTATTACTTTACTTCTGTCAATCCCTCTCAAGAGGGAAACTTAAGCTGAATTCTGATCGTTAGTATTCTCTTGTTGATGATTATAAACAAAGCTCATATTTATCAGTTTATGCCTTAAGTTTAGATAATAAAGTTATTCCTCTAGGCTGCAAGATTTAGCCTGAACAAAAACAAAGGATTCAAATTGGCTAACCTGAGCCTTAGGACTTTCTTAAAATCTTATTAAGACTTCAGCTTTTAATCCCTGCTGTGGCTATCTTAAGGAGAAATATACCTCCTAACTGCGTCTTTGACCCCATTTGTGCTACACAATCGTGCTGCTCCAGGTGGGGCTTATGTATTGAGTTAGGGGTAAGAATAATGGACTACAGATAGTTGACATTCAAACGCCCAAAGTATCCAGCAAGCCGTTAATACTAGCCTGAGATAAATCAGGGATCTGTAACTGGCGTTCTACATGGACATAGTATTGACCGAGCGATCGCTGGTAAGCCGGGTCATAGTGATAGGTCAGTAAATCGCCGACTAAAGTGTGCCACTGTCCGGCGTCGATCAGATGATACCACTCGTTGATTTTGTCCCGACCATATCGAGATTTCAACCACTTGAGTTTTTGCTTGAGGAGCTCGGGATGGGTGATTAAGTGCGGATACTCTTGCAGGAGCCATGCAATTCTGGCAGCTTGCGGTAACTGCACTTCAACACAGTTCGCCTGTTTCATTTGTTGCCAAAGGGATGGGGGTAAATAAATTTGTCCAATTTTGTTACTTTCCGCTTCCATCCACACGGGTTGACTCACATCAAAATTTTGTAATTTTTGAACGAGCTTCGATTCAAAGGATTTTTGCGACGGTTGAGGGATCAGCTTCCCTTCCCATTCTTGACCCAGGAGGGAACCGCGATGATTAGCTAAACCCTCCAAATCCAGTACTTGGACGCCTCGCTGGGATAACTGGTGCAGGATATGAGTTTTACCGCTACCCGTCAGTCCACATAAGACTTGGAACGTGAATTGTTCGGCTAACTCTTCTAGTTGATCGCGCACATAAATTCGGTAAGTTTTGTATCCTCCTTGAAGGACTGTAACAGGCCAACCAATTTGGCTCAAGACCAGTGCCATACTGTTGGAACGCTGACCCCCACGCCAGCAGTAGACGAGGGGATGGTAGTCTTTCGCTTTGGCGGCAAAGTGGCTCTCCAGATGCCGAGCAATATTTTGTGCTACTAGGGCGGCACCAACTTTGCGAGCCTCGAACGGGCAGACTTGTTTATAGAGTGTACCGACTTTGGCACGCTCAGCATCATTCAGAACCGGCCGGTTAAGGGCACCGGGGATGTGATCTTCGGCAAATTCACTTTCACTGCGAACATCAATAATCTCGCTGTAGGATTCTGTCCAAGGTTGTTTAGTATAGTTAGGCGATCGCAACATAAAGTTAATGTTATTTAATCATCCATGAGAGGTAATTTGGGTTACTCCATAATCTTCGCTATCTTCTAGTTAATTCCCTGTAGCGTGAGGATGGGGTGTGCCTTATCTGATCTACGAGCCTGAGACTCCTAACGAAAGAATTCAAGAATTGTGCCTGGGCACAAACACCATCGGACGCGAGCAAGACAACAGTATCTTTGTCCGAGATAAGAGTCTTTCTCGTTACCATGCAGAGATTGTGATCGGCTACCATCAGGCGTTTATTACCGATCTGCACAGTCGCAACGGTACCTTTGTCAACGAAATTCAAATCGACCATTGCGAACTTAAGGATGGGGACGGCATTCGTTTTGGGAGCGTGGTTTGTCAATTTGTTGAGCGGCTCAGAAGTGATCGGCAAGAGTGTTTGGGACAAGAAGACTCGACGCTCTCTATTGTTAAACAAGTTTCGCCCCAACTCAGCCATACACTACTCCAACACTTACTTGATGAGGATGGCGTGAGTGGCTCAGTCATTCGCCTACAACAGCAGGATACAACGCAACGAGCCGTCGATAAGTTGAAAATTTTGCTAGAGGTAAGTAAACAGCTTTCCACACCGGAGGAACCTGATCGACTGCTCGATAAAATTCTCGATCTCTTGCTGGAAATTATGAAGGTGGATCGAGCCGCTATCCTTCTCGTGAATGAGTTCACCGGATGTCTGGAACACAAAGCCATCAAAGTACAGCCGCATATCCCACCAGATGAGCAGTTTTACAGCCGCAGGATTACTAATTTGGTGCGCCACAGTGGCGAGGCAATTTTAATTACGGATGCCTGTATCGACCAGCGATTTAGCGATGCCGAATCTATTCTAGGACAAAAGATTCATGCGTCGATGTGCGTCCCTTTAAGACCGAGGGAAGAAGTGATTGGGGTGT
>DATNQL010000016.1:0-7729 GCA_036704025.1 Stenomitos sp. | reverse complement strand
AGCTTTGATTCTTACTCCCCTTCCAGCTAACAAATTTTTTCCATTTCCCTCCCCCTCGTAGGGGAGGGTTAGGGAGAGGTGGGAACCGGAGCGACCGGAGCTTTAGTGAGGATGAGGAGTTGGAGGTTAGGTTTTCTGATGTACCTCATGCATATGAGAAACGCTATATTCTTTTACTTTTGGACGATTAGATACGGTTTTGTTCTATCCCTGGAGGGTAGGGGCAAGGTATAGCTACCCCTACGGCTGATATTCAACGTAATATAAGATGCAGCCAGCCAGGTGAACACAGCACTATGTATTGAATGTTGTAACGTTAAACCCTGGTCAGTGCAAATGTACCTGGAGTATGAGATTGTATCGCTCTCGTGTTTGTGTAGCTGACCTGTTTACAACAAGTCTTGCAGTTTTGGGTCATCTTGAAGCGTTTTAACGACCTGCTTAATCTCCTGTGTCCGGTCTTTTTTCACGATTAAGGTGACGTTGCGATCGCGCACCACAACCACATCCTCTAACCCAATCGTCACAATCACTTCATCCTCATCACTGGCGTAAAGAATGGCTCCCTTCGTATCCATCCCTACATGCTTCGCCAGTTCCACATTAGCTGCATCTCCCTTAAGCAATCGCTCGATCGCATTCCAATCCCCCAAATCATCCCAACCAAACGATGCAGGTAAAACATACGCCAGTTGGGTCTTTTCCATCAGTGCATAGTCAACACTTTTCTTCGGTAGCTGGTGATACGCTTCTACACCTTTTTCTTCGAGTGGGCCAATAATTTCGGGTGCATAAGTACGGAGTTCATTCAAGACCACCCCAGCCCGGAAAATGAACATCCCACTATTCCAGCTAAAGCGCCCCGTAGCTAAAAACTGCTCAGCCGTTTCGCGATCAGGCTTTTCCGTAAAGCGACTGACTTTGTAAACTGGCAATCCGCCAAACGTTCCCGTCTGTTCGCCTTGCTCGATGTACCCATAACCTGTAGAAGGCTGGTTCGGCGTGATGCCCAGTGTCACAATCGCGTCCTCCTTTGACGCCAGTTCAGCCGCCGCCTGGATGGTGTTTTGAAACGCCTGCTGGTCTGCAATCCAGTGGTCAGCCGGGAAAAATGCCACCACAGCATCTTCCCCATAGGTTCGTGCAATCTCCAGCGTAGACCAAGCCACGGCTGGAGCGGTATCACGCCCCTCCGGCTCTGCTAAGACATTCTTCTCTAAAAGGTCAGGGAGCTGTTCTCGCACCCCTTGAGCCAGTTGAGCCGAAGTCACGACCCACAACTTCTCTGAGCTTCCGGCGAGCTCACTGAGGCGGTCAGCCGTTGCCTGCAAAAGGCTCTTACCGCTACCATCTAAACTTAAAAACTGCTTCGGTCGGTGCTTCCGGCTCAACGGCCAAAAACGCTCCCCTTTGCCACCAGCCAGAATCACAGGTATCAAGGATTTATCCATATGCTTGCAAAGCTAACTAATTTTTCTGCTTTATCCTAGCCTTGCCTTGCCCCTACAAGCTTGCTTATTCGTCGATTTATTGGGTTTCACAACCCAGTAGAGAAAGTGGGGGTTTCTTAGGGCTAACGCACGAACACTGATGGTAAGGCCAATCTCTTTGTATGAATCCATCCGTAGTTTCCACCCTTGTACTCGCTCTACAGGGAGTCTCCCCTTGGGTAGTTGATTCTCCAGGCACTTCCTTGATCAGGAATCAGGCCGCTAACGCTATAATCCTGCAAGTAATTTCTACAAGTATGTCAAACTGTACGCGCAGTCTACAGTTGAGGTGAGGGTGAAGGAAAGTTTGGAATCGTCTTCAATAGGCACAGGACTAGAATCGTCCGAAAGTCCTACCAATTCTCAGATGAGTGTAGATACCGATAGCCATGAGGATGTGGCTAAGCCACAATCCTCTCCAGACCCTAAAACGACTGTCCCTAAATTGAAAAAGCACAAGCCATCGGGTCGTCCCTTGATTCGGTGGTTACTCTGGGGTTCTGCTTTTGTTCTCACCGCCACAATTTCTGCCACATTAGGGGCCGCACTTGCCCTATTTACACCTTTGTCACCGTTTATCACACCTTTGACTCAAGGATTTGGTGCGAAAGGGGACTTGTTGGGTCGAGGCTTTCCGTACAAAATCGCCCGACCAGTCAATATATTGGTGATGGGAATAGACCGAGTGCCAGAGGCGACAAAGAACTCAGCGGCTGTCTTTGCTGGTCGCAGTGATACAATGTTACTCCTGCGCCTAGACCCCTCAGATAATTCGGTGAGGATGCTATCCATTCCACGGGATACTCAAGTCAACATTCCAGGGGTCGGACTAGCCAAAATCAACGATGCCAATGTTGAGGGTGGTGCGGCTTTAGCGGCAAGGGTGGTCAGTCGCAGCCTCAATGATGTACCCATTGATCGGTATATACGCGTGACGACCGAGGCGTTTCGAGAATTGGTAGACCTGGTGGGAGGGATTGAAGTGTTTGTCCCTTACCCCATGAAATATAACGATGTCACTCAAAATTTGAATATTGATTTAGAGCAAGGGTGGCAAACTTTAAATGGAGAGCAGGCAGAACAATTTGCTCGGTTCCGCAAAGATAAGAGTGGTGATATTGGTCGGGTACAACGACAGCAGGCACTGCTGAAGGCATTGCGGCAGCGTTTGATGACGCCAACCGTGTTGTCTCGTTTACCCCAAGTGATTCAGGTAATTCAGCAGTATGTGGATACTAACTTAAGCTTAGAAGAGCTGCTAGCGATCGCAGGCTTTGGTCTTCAGCTCCAACAAGATAGCGTTAAAATGGTTCTCCTGCCCGGTCGGTTCAGTGATCCCAAGGAATTTATTGGCAGCTATTGGCTGATTGATCCATCAAGGCGCGATCGCGTGATGCGCGAGTATTTCAAGCAGAATCCAGCGTGGGCCGCCTTAGAGCCGAACAGTGCATCCCAGAGTGTGCGAATTGCCATTCAAAATGCTACAGACAAACCACAACTCGGTCAACAGGTCGCTCGGTATTTGGCTTCTAAAAATTTTCGTAATGTTTATATTGTCCAAGACTGGCCTGACCATCAGCCCCAAACTCAAATTATTGTCCAGCAGGGCGATTTAGAAGCGGCGGCTACTCTCAAAAAAGTCTTAGGACTCGGTAGAGTAGAGGCATCGTCTATCGGTGATATTGAATCTGATTTGACGATTCGAGTGGGTGAAGATTGGTTGGAACGTAACTTAGATTAGCCATGCCCCTTTTAGATCGAAAACAAACCTCTTCAGGCGCAGAGAACTCGGAGGAGGAAAAAAGGAACAGATCCATGGAAATTTTGATTTTGAAAGAGCTTAAGCCCTTTCGACAAACTTTCGTCAGAATACTTTTAGCGATCGCTTTGGCATGGCTGTGGATTCTACTATTTGCCACTCCCGCCTATGCTCAAGCCAACAGCATTAATTACAGTAGTACTGATTTAACCGATCGGGACTTTTCCCACAAGAATTTAGTGGGTGCCGTTTTTGTGGCAGCCGAAATGCGGGGAACCAACTTCCAAGGCTCTGATCTGACTAACGCTATCCTTACGAAAGGAGTGATGTTGGGTGCCAATTTGCAAGAAGCGAATCTTACAGGCGCGCTAGTAGACCGGGTAACCTTGGATAATGCCAATCTGAAGAATGCGATCTTCCAAGAAGCTACGATGATACGCTCTCGTTTCTACGACGCCGACATCACTGGTGCTGATTTTACAGATGCGATTATTGATCGCTATCAAGTGTCTCTTTTGTGTGAGAAGGCTAGTGGGGTTAACCCGATTACGGGCGTTGCCACGCGGGATAGTTTAGGCTGTCGCTAAGATTGGCTCCGATAGATGGTTGAAGGCTTCCCAATTGAGGACATCTTGGAGTAACGCCTGATAACCAGCCACGTTGGGATGAAGACCATCTGAACATAGGTGTTTAATACACCAATCTTGACCACGAGATCGCCACAGATCGAAAATATCTAGGTAGGGAATCTGGCGCTTGTGACAGGCAAGGCGCGTTACCTCTTTGTACCGATACTGGTCAGCATGATTGAAGTAGAAACAATTGAGGAATGGCATCTTGGCTTCATCCACAGGCACCATACCCACAAATAGCACCGGACACAATTGTTTCGCTTGATCTAAAAGGTGAGCAAGTTCTGCCTGGAAACTGTCAAATTCTGTAAAATTTCGTCCATCCAGTCGTCCAAGACGAGCGGAATCATTGACGCCAATGGAAAGGATCATGGCATCTGGAACACGATTCTTCAGTTCACCGCGATGACGGAACTCATGTTCAAGGCGTGCTTGTACTTGCTTGACTCCATCGCCTCGAACACCCAAATTGTAGAGAACATGACCCGGACTATCTGGGGACATCCATTGGCGTCGTAATCTTTCTACCCAGCCACCTCCCTCTGGGTCACCAAATCCATAGATGAGGCTGTCACCGAGGACAACGATTTTTAACGGAGCTTGATGGGTTTGACGGATTGACTGAAAGCTAGGAGCAACTAGTGTTCGCATAAGCAGTAGTAGTCAGCCAGTTTATATTAACAACTTGACGGGTTTACAAGAGTTTACATAATCTTACGCTATTCGTTGCACCTTATACATCATTAAGCGTCTTTCCATCATTATTCACATCCTTTACCTCTGGATGTCCGGAGAAGCTCGATATCTTCATCAATTCTTTGATCTTTTAGCTGGATTGTTTTTGAGAACTTCAGTTTTTTAGGTTTCGAGAAGCCCCTTGCCGATACAACCACATCTTCGCTCTCAATCTAGAACTGCTCAAGAAGCGAAGCATCCTCTCACAGGAATAAACCCTCCACGGGTCACTCCTGTTAGACTGGAGGATGAATTGTGCCTTTAGCTCACCAGCCTCTAAGGTTGACGCTAAGGGCTGATTTTTTCCAATCTGACCACACCTTCTAACGACGACTGATGCTGCACAAACGTTACCACCAGTTTGATTCGAGTCAAATTATGCATCGCGCTGAGGAGCTGATCAGTGCAGCTTCCAATCGCTATCGGATTACCGTGCAAGTGGCCAATCGTGCCAAGCGCCGTCGATATGAAGACTTTGAGAATATTGATGATCCGATGATGAAGCCCGTACTCAGGGCGATTATTGAGATGTCCGACGAATTGACACAACCGGAAATCATTGGAGATTAGGCTCCGAAAAAACATTTCTCCATCCAGACGAGGGCAGGTTTTGTTTTCATGTTGTCGTGGTTGACGAAAGATAGCCACTCAACCTGCCCTTATCCCTCATCACTCTCGCGTTCAACATGCTTAAAGCGCTCCGAAAAGGTATTCGTTTCCGGCTGACGCTCGGTTTAACAATCGCCACGTTAACCAGTATCGGCTTAATCTTTGGAAAAGCGGAGGTAAGACATTCTCGTGTTTTCACATGGATGGGAGTACAGCCGGCTACGGCTCAATTTTCCATCCCTCAAGATGCGTGGCGGCGAGTTTATGAACGCCTACCCAACCTGCCTTTAGAGAACCAGTATGTCAGTAAACAGACTGGAAAAATAGATGAGAATAATACCTTGATTGGTCGCTTTATGCGGTATCACATCTTTGTGAAACGCCGCCCTCCAATGTACCGTTTGGATTGGAAACTGACACTTGCTGACTATCTCGGTGCTCACAATTATTTGGTGGAATCTCAGTACCCCAGTGCTGACACCTTACGGGAAAACCCCATGGAAAGCGATCGCAAGGCGATGGAAAAGCTGACTCGTGCAGAGCGTGATGCTTTAGTGAATGTCTTAGTTAGTCTCTTCAATCCCAATAGCGCTCAAGAACCTACGCCATCCGCCCGCGAAAAACCGACGCCAACGGCACCACCACCCCCCACTTCCGTCAGTCCCAGTACAACTCCCTCTCTCCCCAAACCGGGAGATGCTCAGTTGCTGATGCCTTAAACAATGGAACGAGTTGTTAAAACTGGAACGGGTTGGCGTTTGGGCTGGAATCCTCAAGCCACGGATTATCAAGGTTTAGTGGGTGGAGAGGATTGGGCGATCGAGCTAACGGAGGCAGAGTTAGATGATTTTTGCGGCTTATTGGGGCAGTTAGCCCAGACCATGAGCCAAATGGCAGATGAGTTGATGGATGAGGAGAAAATCCTCTGTGAAGCGGACAGCGATTTGTTGTGGATGGAGGTAGAAGGCTATCCCCATGCTTATAGCCTGCGATTCATCTTAAACACAGGACGTCGTTGTGAGGGAAGTTGGCTTGCTGAAGCCGTTCCAGGTTTGCTTGCAGCCGCTCAATCTCTAAAAGTATTTTAGTTAGTTGTTTTGAAAATAAAAAATGTGATATTCTTATTAGAAGTGCCGGGGCGTAGCGCAGCTTGGTAGCGCACCACTTTGGGGTAGTGGGGGTCGTGGGTTCAAATCCCGCCGCTCCGATTGATTGAACAATTGCCAGAACTACTACTGGCAAAAATCCTCAGCCTAATACTTCCTAAAACAACTTTTGGGGATTATTAGGTTTTTTAATATAGCGATTCTCTCTCAGGTGAGGTACAACCCGATCCCCCTAAATCTCCTCACCTTCGGTTCCGGCTTAAAAAGGGGGACTTTAAGCTCGATAACGTACCTCACGAGACTAGGAAACGCTATATTATCTGAATCTTATTTAAAGAATAAGCCTATATTGATTCTCGCTGGGTGATTGTTTTGTTCTGCCCCTCGTCATTACGAGGGGCAGATTCAGGAGAGTTTTGTTCTCTGGAATTGTTAGCTATTTATGCCAGATCGAATAGCAGAAATTCTGCATCTTGAGTCGCCTCAATCACAACATCTGTTTCGTTGCTGATAGCGGCTCCATCACTCGTATCAAGAGACAACCCATTTAAGGTAATCGTACCCCGTGCTACCTGTATCCAGGCATGACGTTGAGGTTTGAGGGCATGAGAGAGGCGATCGCCTGCTTTCAACACCGCAGCATACAAATCCACATCTTGATGAATCGTAACAGCACCCTCTCGCCCATCTTTAGCTGCCACTAAATGCAATTGCCCTGGAGCTTTTGCCGGAGAGAAATTCCGTTGCTCATAACTGGGTGGCAATCCATTTTGATCGGGTAAAAGCCAAATTTGGAGCAAGTGAACCGCTTCCGTTTCGGAGTGATTAAATTCACTGTGTAGGATGCCTGTCCCCGCACTCATGCGTTGTACTTCACCCGGCTGAATGATTGAACCATTACCAATATTGTCCTTGTGTTCTAAGGCTCCTTCTAGAACGTAGGTAATGATTTCCATGTCGCGATGTCCATGAGTTCCAAAACCAGCAGTAGGACTAACGCGGTCTTCATTAATCACTCGTAGGGCGCGAAATCCCATATGTTTGGGATCGTAATAGTTAGCAAACGAAAAAGTGTGGTAAGTATCTAACCAACCATGATTAGCATGTCCTCGGTCTTCAGACTTTCTAACTGTTATCATTGCCTTCTCCTATTGAAGCGAAAACTAATGAGCTTTGTTGCAGAGACTATCGTTCACCCCAAATCAAAAATGGTGGATTCCTCAAAGCTGGATGTGGCTGCCATCACAATAGGGTGCACCATTCGTATATTTACAGTTACACAGTGCCACTTTCTTTTTCTCCGTCAACTCAAAAGCTAAAGGCGTAAAATCAGTACCTATATGAGCACCGTCACAAAAGGGCTGATTTTTAGATTGACCGCACTTACACCAGTAATAA
>DATNQL010000015.1:0-7688 GCA_036704025.1 Stenomitos sp. | reverse complement strand
TTCAAGACTAGCATCTTGGAACTGAACGAGGGGTGTGCAATCCGAGAATGTGTTCAAAAATTTTTATATTTTCTTTATGGCAAGGGTTGAAGATATTGAGTAAAATTAAACCCCAAAAAATCAATAAATAGTGGTATTTTTGTCAATTCCATCTAAAGAATGACTTGAATTCTGTCGCAAGAGCGAGAAACAGTTAAGGAAAAAGTTGGTAACTTGAGAGACGAAAAGAAAAGGTACTGGATGGGAGTTTTACCGCTGTGACCCATAGTTGTACATCAAAGCAGAGCGATGTCAGATGTACAAACAGTGCATATAGCTAACGGACATCAACGGTGTGGAGTTTTTATCGCTGCCTCCACTTTGTAACTACTGATGGGGAAGTAAAATTCCGAACAGAGCGGTCATTGGTAGTAGACGTAAGGATGTCATCATAAAAACCCAATTAAGACACCCATGCCGTCTTGGCTCAACTTGGCCCAAGGCGGCATGGCTGTATCAGAGAGAACTGATGTGAATCAGTGATCGCCGACCCCTGTTGAAACCGAAGATCGGTTATTTTATTCATGAATTCGACCATCAGGTAAGATGGCTCCAGACAAATTGGCTCCTGTTAGTTTGACCAAAATTCGATCACCAGAGCCAACTTTAGCTCCCCTTAAATCAGCGCCACTCAAATCAGCGCCACTTAAATCGGCTCCAATTAAATTAGCATCCCTTAAATTGGCTTGATTCAGGTTGGCTTGAAATAGATTGGCTCTAAAAAGATTGGCCTTTTCCAAGTTCGCTCCCTGAAGATTAACCTTATGCAAAAAGCTATCACTCAAGTTCGCCTGACTGAGGTTGGCATGACTCAAATTGCGTCCTGACAAATCTTTTTCTTTTAAGTCAGCGCCCCGAAAATCGGCTCCACTCAAATCAGGATTGGGTGTTCGAGTTTGGGAGTAAGATTGCGATCGCGCCGTGGTTTCCTTTGGGGCATATCGCTCTTGGGTTCGGGGTGGTGTATATTGAGCGCGTGGCGGTGGAGGAGAAGGCGATCGTGGGGTTTGTGCTGTTTTAGAGTGACCCTTCCGTCGAGCCAAGCGCAACTGATCGCGAGCGTGATTAATCTCCTTGAGTTTTTCCGCTGCTTTTTCCCGCAGTCGAGAATTATCGCTTGGGACGCGATCGGGATGCCAGATAAACGCTAAATCTTTATAAGCCTGATTCACCTCTTCGAGAGAGGCTCCTGGCTCTAACCCCAGTATTCTATAGCAATGATCTAGCTCGTTCATCACCACCGTCCTTAAACCCCCTCAACACTAGGCTCCAATCATCTGTGCCACAATCTTGCCTGAACTCATCACCCCAGGTAATCCTGCACCCGGATGAGTTCCCGCATCCACTCAGTAGAGATTGGGTATAAACTAATCGTCATTTAATTTGCATCACCGCGTCTCCCCGTCAGGGCGTCCCCGCGTCTTTTGGGCAATTGACGTTATGCAACTTAAAGGCACATCAGCTTATCTTTACTGCCATCTCTCCCCCGCTCCCTCACTCTTCCAATCCAAGAGGCATTCACCTCTATCCCACTAAGGGAAGTTGGGTACTGCTGTTGTAGTGTGGTGTAATGGAATCGTAGGGGTTTCCCAGTATAGCGACCAACCGTAGTGGATTCAACACTCAGTTGGTACCCAGATTGAGGAATCTTCTATAGCTTACGCTAGTTTTTGACTGTCACGGCTCTTGCATCCTCAGACTCTATCTTTAAAAACCTTTCATGCAGACTAAAGCTTTTAATGAGCTTTTCCCACTGTTTAATACGGCTAACCCAGAGACATTAGAATGGCTCCTGTCTGTTGTAGTAGAACACGAATATCCGGCAGGGAGAGCCGTTCTCATGGAAGATGCCTGGGGCAACGCCGTTTACTTTGTTGTCTCCGGCTGGGTCAAAGTACGACGCCTTTATGGAGAAAACGTTGTGACTCTAGCCATTTTAGGTCAGGGTGATTTTTTTGGGGAAATGGCCATTCTCGATGAATCTCCCCGATCAACCGATGTTCTTGCCCTTTCTGACGTAAAATTACTCAGCGTCTCTGCCCAACGCTTCATTCAAACCCTGTTTAAAGACCCTCAGTTACACCACCGGATGTTGCAACTGATGGTGCGGCGGCTACGCCAAACCAACATCCGCCTGCAACGACGCCATCAGCCACCGGCTGTCAAGTTAGTCAGTACGTTGGTTAGCTTGGCAGAAAGCTACGGTCAACCCACGGAAAAGGGAACAGAAATCTTTAACTTCCCCTATAAAGACTTGGCAGATATTTCAGACATCAGTGCCGATGATACCGCCAAAATTATGGACAAGCTCGATAGCAAGGGCTGGATTAAGATTGACCCGGAAAATCAAACCCTGTGCCTGCTCAATATCAAGCAACTCGCTCATTTGGCAGGACGCGTTTAGAGAGGGCAATGGGCGAGAAAATTGTGTGGCTGAATATTGGAAGATGCTGTTGTGTTCAAAGCCGTCACTCAGACAAGCCGATTGTCTGTAAAATCCTCTCCTCGCCCCAGGCAATCAACCACTGACCACTGCTACGCTAAAAGCTAATCGCCATTTGCTTATTTGCCCCATAATTTGCCCAAATGACAGAAGCCACAACCGTTCGCGCCAGCAACTTACTGAGCACCGCACCGTCCATTCACTACCAAGTGGCGATGCCTCAGCCAGAATCGCACCTATTTGAGGTGACACTTTTCGTGAAAGGCTGGCAGGAACCTGTGCTGGATTTAAAATTGCCTGTTTGGACTCCAGGTTCTTATCTAGTGCGGGAGTATGCTAAACATCTCCAAGACTTTTCTGCTGAAACGGGTGACCAACGGCACCGTTTGCTGTCACAAAAAATCAGCAAAAATCACTGGCAAATTGAGACAGCCGATACCTCAGAAATTACGGTTCGTTACCGCGTGTTTGCCAATGAACTCTCCGTGCGAACGAATCATTTAGATACCACTCACGGCTATTTTAATGGGGCGGCACTGTTCTTTTTTATCCCCGGATGGGAACATCAACCCATTCGGGTGACGATTACACCACCCAAACCCGATTGGCAGGTTACGACGCCTTTGCGATCGCTTCCTGGAGAAACCAACACGTTCGAGGCGGCAGATTTCGATACCCTGGTCGATAGCCCGTTTGAAATTGGTTCTCAGCAACTGTATAACTTTCAAGTGTTGGGTAAACCCCATCAACTCGCCATCTGGGGACAGGGCAACGCTGATCCAGAGGGAATTATAGAGGATACGAAGCAGATTATTGAGATAGAAGCTGAGTTATTTGGGGGCTTACCTTATGACCGCTATCTGTTTCTTTTACATCTCTCCTCGGGTGGCTTCGGCGGTTTGGAACATAAGAATTCCTGTTCGTTGAATTACTCCCGTTTCGGATTTCGGGCGAAGGAGAAATACAACCGATTCATGCAATTAGTTGCCCATGAATTCTTTCATCTCTGGAATGTCAAACGAATTCGCCCCAAAGCGCTAGAAAAATTTAACTACGAACAGGAAAATTACACAACGTCTTTGTGGTTTTCTGAAGGAACGACGAGTTATTACGATATCGTGATTCCCTTCAGAGCAAAGATTTATGATGCGAAGAATTTGTTAGAAAACTTGAGTAAGGAAATTACTCAGTTCCAATCGATACCGGGTCGTAAGGTGCAGCCGCTGAGTGAGTCAAGCTTTGATGCTTGGATTAAACTTTATCGACGCGATGCCAACAGCAATAATTCCCAAATTTCCTACTATTTGAAAGGGGAAATGGTTTCCTTTTTGTTGGATTTGCTCATCCGTGCGCGACATGGAAATCAGCGATCGCTTGATGATGTGATGCGCCAAATGTGGCAGCGTTTCGGCATTAAGGAAATTGGCTTTACTCCCCAACAACTACGGGATGTGTTCGAGTCGGTGGCACAGACAGATCTGAGCGATTTCTTTAATCGCTATATTGATGGTACCGATGAATTAGCCTTTGATGAATACCTCGAACCCTTTGGTTTGCGCCTATTGAGTGTGGAATCCGGGGAAAGTGTACCTCACTTAGGCGTGAATGTGAATGCAGACAATGGTAAAACGCTGATCCAGTTTGTCGAAGCCGCTTCTCCTGCGGCTGTAGCGGGAGTTGATGCGGGAGACGAATTGCTAGCTATTAATGGTTGGCGGGTAACCGCTGAACAATTGAGCGATCGCCTCAAAGATTACAAGGCTGGTGACACCATTCAGTTGAGCATTTTCCACCAGGAAGAGCTCCGCACATTACCCGTTACCTTAGCTGCACCCCGACCCAGTCGTTACCAAATTATGCCCGTAGAGAAGCCTTCTGAGGCTCAGAAGCAAAACCTGATTGGGTGGCTGGGAAATTGGAATTGGTAATTGTAGAAAAGGACGATTAAGCTCATCCCTCGCCTTGAAAGGCGGGGGATTTCAGCAATTAGCGAATTAGGAATGAGTTTGTGTAACAATTGACATGGAAGAGTATCTACAAACCAGTGAAGTTATTGACTGGAATCATCCCGCAATTTTGGCACTTGCCCAGACAATTGCATCAGAACATAAAACATCTGAAGCGATAGCAAAAGCTTGTTTTGAGTGGGTTCGGGATGAAATTCATCACAGCTATGACTATCAAATGAACCCTATTACGTGTCGAGCCTCAGATGTACTCCAGTACAAAACAGGTTACTGCTACGCCAAAAGTCATTTATTAGCTGCATTGTTACGGGCAAATGGTATTCCAGCAGGGTTTTGCTATCAACGATTGAGTATTAACGATCAGGGTGCGCCCTACTGTTTGCACGGCTTCAACGCCGTCTATTTACCTGAAGTTGGTTGGTATCGTGTTGATGCCAGAGGTAATCGAGAGGGTGTTGATGCTCAGTTCACACCACCGCAAGAAAGGCTGGCTTTCAAGATTCAGGTTTCCGAAGAGGCGGATTTCCCAGCCATTTTCTCAAAGCCACTTCAAGTCGTGGTAGAGGCTTTACAAGCTCAAAGTACATGGGATGAGATGCTTCGTAATCTTCCAGATGTTTCTTTCGAGTCCTCAAAGAGTTATGGTCTAGTGGTAGAAGATAATGTTAAACAAAATTAACTCTTTTCTAAGAAAAAAATATAGCGATTCTCTCTCATATGAGGTATAAGGGAATCCCATTAAATCTCCTCACTTTCGGCTCCGGCGTTAAAAGGGGGACTTGAAGCCCAAGGATGTACCTCACGAGATGAGAAAACGCTATAGTTTTTTAGGACTTACGCAATGTGTACGTTAGCGTAGCAGTAGCGACATTAAGAGCAAAGCTCACCTTCTGTGTTTAAAACTGCCCTGACGGTACCAGCGCATCAGTTGGGTAGGAGAAATCCCCAGAAAATAGCCAACGATCATCAGTTGGTTAATTAAGGTCGTTTTTACCACTCCCAAGGTTTGCCAACGACGCCCAGAGGTGAGCACAGAGGCTGGAACAATGGTGATTTGTCCTTGGCATTTTAATTGCCGCATCAATTCAAAATCTTCCATAATTGGTAACTCTGGAAAACCACCGAGTTCATCAAAAGCGGTAGCTTTGAGAAAGATGGCTTGGTCACCATAGGGCATGGAGAAAACGCGCGATCGCATATTCACTATTCTCTCTATCAACCGTAGCCCTCGCAAGTCGGAATCAATGCTCAATTCAAATGCCCCAGCAATGGTTCTGGGGTTTTCTAGTGATTGGCGTACTAAGGTACCAAACTCAGAGGGCAAATGAGTATCAGCATGAAGAAATAGCAAAATATCACCCGTGGCAATGGCTGCACCTGCATTCATTTGGTTAGCACGACCGGCTGCCGCAGAAATGACTTTCAACTCTGAAGATGGCGCAAATATCTGACAGCAGCGCTGGGCTAATTCCACTGTTTCATCTCGACTTCCCCCATCGACGACGATGACTTCTATATCCGAGATATGCTGAAGCCGAGTGAGTGTTGATTCAATTGTCGTCGCTTCATTGAGAACGGGAATAATAATAGAAATTTTGGCGGCTTTCATTCAGATTGGTAAGTCAAAAACTGTCATTGGAGATTATTGGATTTCCAGACTGACAAATCCTCTGGGCGATCAACATCACTAAGCAAGGGAAGCTGAGCAACCGCTAACTCAAGCTGCTGGGCAATCTTCAAAGTTTGTGGCAAAACCTCAGCCGTACTCCAACGAATGCCTGTAAACAGTTCCGGAATCAACCGACGCAACCCAATCAGATAATAGCCCCCATCGAGCGCTGGCCCAAGAACTAAGTCATGCTGACGCAGTGCTTGAAACGCCTCTGCTATTAGCTGAGCATTCAAATCAGGGCAATCCGTGCCGATGAGAACCACAGCATTAACGCCAGCCACAAAAGACGCCTGAAACGCTGATGCCATTCGACAACCAATATCACCCTCACTCTGTTGTCGGTAGACTCGGTTTGAACCCAACCACTCTTGCATCAACTGTTCCGTGCCACCCGCAAAATGGACTTCTGCCGAAAGGGGAGAGAAGGATTGGAGTTTATCAACTTCAGCCAGCTTTTGTTCTGTCATCTGACGCTGAAGTTTTGCCGCACCTTCCGCCCCCAATACTGGAATTAGTCGTGTCTTCGTTTTTCCGGCTTCTGGGTAGCGGGTGAAAATAATCAGGCATTCTCTCGTTGCCTTAGTCATTTATCTTGAAGTAACTGCTTTAGATTGTGCTTCCACAATGCGGCCTGTTCAACATTTGGATAAGTGCCAATCAGCGACTCTAGCTCTTGACGAGCTTTGGCTCCCAACTCTCCCTTCGTGCGATTTCCCAGCAGGCAGATGAGCCGTTGCAGGGATTCAGGGGTGTTAGGAAGTTGTAGCGGTAGAGACGCGCCGGGGATAGCTTTAGGGTTGTCCAGTAGGGATTTAGGCGTTTTCTTCTTCGGCATACCTGGAAATTAGATCTCAGGACTTTAGAGTTATTTTAATGATTAATGATAGAACAATAGCCTCTCTCCCAGGCTCTCCAATGAATTGAGGAGATCGCATTTCCTGTATGAGGTGCGATCTCCTTTTACATGGAATTGTAGGGGCAATCCCCCCGTGGTTGCCCCTACCCTAGTGGTTGCCCCTTGTTATTGTTGCAATAGCAAAAGGCGATCGCTTCTTTACACACTCATTTCCAACATACGCTGAATCGGTCGTAGAGCCGCTACTTGTATATGTTCAGGTAGAGTGATTTCTGGCTGGCGATTCTTCATCGCAAGATACAATTTTTCCAGCGTATTAAGCCGCATAAAGGGACACTCATTGCAGGCACAGTTGCTCTCCGGTGGGGCAGGAATGAAGTGTTTACCCGGTGCTTGCTTTTGCATTTGGTGAATAATTCCGGGTTCCGTCGCCACAATAAAAGTTTGATTGGAACTGGCTTGAGAATACTTCAACAATGCCGTCGTTGAACCAATATAGCTGGCGTGACGCAGTACCGAGGGTTCACATTCGGGGTGGGCAATGACTTCAGCGTCTGGGTGTTCAATTTTGAGCTGAACAATCTTCCGTTCTGAGAAGGTTTCATGAACAATACAGCTACCCTGCCACAGCACCAAATCGCGTCCTGTTTGTTCCGCCACGTAGCGCCCTAAATTGCGATCGGGGGCAAAAATAATCGGTTGATCTTTGGG
>DATNQL010000014.1:0-2101 GCA_036704025.1 Stenomitos sp. | reverse complement strand
GCCAGCAAATCCTTCATGTCTACCCCACCGCTATGTTCATCTGGTAACTGGCTGGGGGTATTAGGTTGAATGGCGATTAAGAATCTAGCCCATGAGCCATCAAAATCATTGGTATTGCCCATTGCTTGGCGTAAGATTTCCGGTTGAATCGTGCCTAAGATGCTGAGGTAAATTTGCATTACGTCAACCTTGACACCTCCACTCCTCAGTACAGTTGCGCCAGTGCCGTCAAAGTAGCTGAGTAAATCTTGTTTGTCGCTACCTCGTCCACCACGATATTGATTGGATGAATTGAAAAATCCGGCTAACTCGTCAACCAGTGCAAACAGTGCTTTATCTGGGGCGCTTGCTGCCTGTGCCTTGATACCTTCACCTGTCGCATCTGAGAAATAGTAGAGTGGGGGCTTGGGTGGTTCCTGTGGGCGATCTCCTTTGTTGCTTTGTTCGGCTTCGCTCCACTCTTGTAAATCCTTATTGTATTGTTTCAACTCTAACTCATACTCTTTTGCATCATCTTTCTTCAGCACGTTTAGCGGTTCTCTGGCTGTGGCTCTAAAAATTGGTGATTTTTTAGAACCAGATTCAGCGACGATCGCGCCAAATAAGGTAGGTGGAACTTTAAAACCTACACTTCGCTGTAAAATCAGTTCTGTCCCGACTTTATGTAGACTGCTTACAGCTGTAATAAATGAAGTGAAGACAACAGCATGGCGTAGGTTCTGCCATTGACAGTATTGTGCTAGGGGTAAGGCCAGTCTTGCTGGTAGGTAATCAGCTATGTTAATTGTTTGGTCTGTAGCATCAACCAGCTTGGCTAATTCTTCTGCCTCATCCGTTAAGTCCTGTTGCTTTTGAAATTCCTTGGCGATCGCCAAGAGTAGTTTGTTGAGTTCAGATGGTTGTAGCGATGAAAATTGTTGCCTAACCCTAATTTTGAATGCCTCAATTAAGGCATCATCCGCACCAACTTCTAACAGCTTTTGGTATTCCTTTTTAATGAAGTCGATGTCAGAGTCCGACATCAACTGTTTTGTGATTGTGGGGTGAGGAATTACATTATTAGGCTTGGTGGGGGCTGGTTGACGTTTATCTGGTACTATATGACCTTTGGATTTAGCTACCTCTAGCGTGATTCTAAAAATTTCTTTAGTATCGCATCCTTTTTGACAGTGAAACTTTCCAGTAGATTCGTTGACGTGCAAGCTGTCGTTGCTTACTCCGCCATGTACAGGACATTTACAAGTAATCCAACCGCGTCGCCCTCCTGGTTTGTATCCCTCTAAATACTGGGTGAGATTCCGCATATCACCCCACTCATCAATCACGGGTGATATGCCTTGTAATTCGGCTTGATAGTGTGGAATTAATTCTCTTAATTCGTCGTAGCTGTAGCGTTTACCTGAGTTGAGGATGATTTTCGTTTGCCCCGATGGTACGTTATTCGCTCCGAAGTGCCAACAGCCAGCCAGCCTCATGACTCGTGAGGGGTTTTTTAGGGCGCGGTCAGCGTCGGTGTACTCTAATAAATCGGTTTGCAGTTGCTTCCACTGTTGGGGGGAAATTTGGGAGTCGAAAATCCAATAACTGTGAATTGATTTACCACCTGTGTCTATCTGTAAACTAGGTTCTGGCAACGACAGCGTGAGCCATAGATGTTTTTGTAGTTCTTTGTCTAGGTTGTCATGTTCACAGAAGATAGCGCGGCAAGCGGTTACACTCTCATTGGTATGCCCACCACCGTTGACGACAAAGTACACTCCTCTGCCCTCGGCTTGGAATTGTGCCGCCTGTTGCACTAACTGATTAATATTTTTCGCTTCGGCTTTTCTACCTTTATCCCCTATCTTGCGTGAGTCATTGCTGGGGTAAAAACTGCGTAGGTAGACTGTATCTCCTGCTTTATAACCTAGCGCGGCTAAGTGTTGCGCTATTTCGGTCTGGTTAATCTCGATGGCGGGTTGGGTAGATGCAAATTCTGCAACCATTATGCTGCACCTCCAAACCAAATCAAAAATACTTCACTGGTGTATACTTCGCATACCAATGATGTTGCGAAAGGCTTGAAGTTATTAAAAATGTGGATGTACAATAGGGGTACACC
>DATNQL010000013.1:0-13118 GCA_036704025.1 Stenomitos sp. | reverse complement strand
TCATGCAGAATATCTTCCGCTGCAATCGTTTCTCGCCGAATCCTGGATTCTGCAAACGCCACATCCTCCGGAATTCCTCGATCTAAGTGATGGCACACCATCAACATATCCAGGTGCTCTTCCAGGGTATTCAGGGTGTAGGGGCGAGTTGGGTTGGTGGAAGATGGCAACACATTCGCTTCGCCACATACCTTGATAATGTCTGGTGCGTGACCTCCGCCGGCACCTTCTGTATGGTAGGTATGGATCACACGGTTTTTGAAGGCCGCGATCGTCGCTTCCACAAACCCGGCTTCGTTGAGGGTGTCGGTGTGAATGGCCACCTGCACATCATACTGATCCGCCACCGTCAGACAGGTATCAATCGCGGCTGGCGTCGTTCCCCAGTCTTCGTGTAGCTTCAAACCCATCGCCCCCGCCCTGACTTGTTCCACTAATCCTTGGGGTTGACTACTGTTGCCTTTCCCTAAGAAGCCGAGATTCACGGGAAACGCATCTGCCGCTTGCAACATCCGATACATATTCCAGGGACCTGGGGTGCAGGTGGTCGCATTGGTACCAGTAGCCGGACCAGTTCCACCGCCAATCATGGTCGTAATGCCAGAGGCGATCGCCACTTCAATTTGCTGGGGACAAATAAAGTGAATGTGGCTATCAATGCCCCCAGCCGTGAGAATCATCCCTTCCCCTGCCACCGCTTCGGTACCAGGGCCAATAATGATATCAACGTTGTCCTGAATATAAGGATTTCCCGCTTTGCCAATTTTGAAAATCTTGCCGTCTTTAATCCCAATATCCGCCTTAACAATGCCCCACCAATCGAGAATCAGGGCGTTCGTAATCACCAGATCAACGGCACCATCGCCATTAGAAATGGGGGATTGTCCCATCCCATCCCGAATCACCTTCCCGCCACCAAACTTCACCTCATCGCCGTAGGTGGTGTAATCCCGTTCCACTTCGATGAACAGTTCCGTATCTGCCAGACGGATGCGATCGCCTACCGTTGGCCCAAATGTTTCTGCATAAGCGCGGCGATCCATTCTATAACTCATAAATTCCCCTCACACCCATTTGGATTTTTGCGATTCTTTCCAGTTTTTTAAAGTTTATAAATGATGAATGTTGAATCCCTCAAACGTCATCGAGAAACCATTCCCGTCCGGAGAGGCACACATTACCCCCACATTCAGGGTTTCAACTGGAGTCAGATAAGCCAGACGTAGCATAGTATACTGCTCCCCATCCAGCGAATATTGCACCTCTACAGCCGTACCGCGCCGAGTAACCTGCATCCAAAGCGAATCTGGATTCTGTGCCACGGGTAAGACAGACCAATCTGAGTAATGTCTGGTTACCACAGCACTAATTTGTTGTATACCATGCACATACTCAATACCACATTTCAACCAATTGGCTTCATCCAAACGCACCATGATGCCCGCTTGATCGTATAAGTCTTGATACTTGCCACTTACCTTGACCTCAACCCTGAAATCTCCTTTGACTTGTTGATAAAAAAAGTGCCCATTATCGCGGATGAATCCATAGTGAGTTTCGCGCCAAAAGTCTGTTTTTGACCCGGACGTGACGTGGATTGTATTCTCTTGGACATTCCAAACTGGTGGTTCGTTATACCATTCCATTTTTCAG
Organism: Stenomitos sp.; assembly: GCA_036704025.1. Classification (GTDB taxonomy): domain Bacteria; phylum Cyanobacteriota; class Cyanobacteriia; order Cyanobacteriales; family Coleofasciculaceae; genus Allocoleopsis. Next base: position 11,465 of record DATNQL010000013.1, on the reverse strand, counting down.
ATTTACTACTTACTTTAATGCTCTTCCTGACGATGAATCTAGCCGTAGAAACGAATCAATCAATTAGCCACAATATTCTATACACAACGGCAAAGATTTCAAACCATCCTAATCCTGCTTTGGTAACTCGCCAAACTGTTCTTGATAACGTGCTAACAATTCCTCTGGGGTTAAAATCCGATTTCCCCTCTCGTCAAACCAATATAACCACTCGCGCTGTAATCCTCGATGACTACCAATTCCCCGTCCAATTCCTAAACCAATTTCAGGCATCCAAAATGGCTCACCAATTTGACGTTGATAACTCCCATTAACCAACTGATAAACCTCAAACGATTCCTGTTGGTCTCTGCGCCAAAAGTCGGGATTATAGATCACGTAATATAAAACGCCTAATTTGGCATAAATTGATATTTTATCGTCATACTCTCCCCCTGGCGTGTGAGAGACAATTTCTAAAACAAAAAGGGGAACGATATCATTTTCTTCCCACACCACATAACTTTTACGTAACTGATTTCCCCGAATCCGCTCAACGCCCAAACTCAAGAAACTATCCGGCACAATCGGAACTCTGGGATTGATACCCGTGGTATGGTAAATTCCCATATTGACCCCAAAAAACCAATCAAAGCGCTGAACCCAAATGAAACCGAGAATCAACCCTAATAAATTGGAACCAAGAGTATGAAGTTCATTATCCACAGGTAAACCATCAGAGTCAGGCAATTCATCGCTCGTTGGCAACCTCCGCTTGGGGTCAGATTGTACCATGCCAATACCCTCTAAAGTCTGGTTTTATCTTATCTTAAAGGCACGTATCCTTAGATATTGGTGCTATCTATCTCGAATAAATTTCTATTAACAACTCTCGTCAGTTCAATAGTAGCAACTCGAAAAAAAGTAACGGCAACAGCACAATTGAGTGACCCCAGAGATGACCCGTTATGACGCATGGACTTTATGGGCTACGCTGTTGAAACAGCGAGCAGCAACGAAATAGCCAGTAAGAAGAGCTAATCAATAGCAGAGGTTGAGGCAAGTATGGCGCGTGGCGATCAAATTTATGTAATGCAAGAGTTTCTCAGCCTTCAGGGTGTCTATGAGCATCATGGCATTGACTGTGGGGATGGTACCGTGATTCATCAACGCAAGCGAACAGAGACGATTGAGCGCACCTCTTTTGCTACGTTTATGAATCACGCCAAGTCTAAGGTGTATGTGAGGAACTATCGAGCCTGTTTTATCCCGGATGTAGTAGTTCAACGGGCAGAAAGTCGATTAGGTGAAAAGAACTACAATCTGCTCTTTAATAACTGCGAACACTTTGCGACTTGGTGCAAGACGGGTGTGAGCGAAAGTCGTCAGGTGAAAAACTTTATCCCCATAATTGCCAACCTCGATACTGATAGTTTGTCTGCCCCCATTTTCCTCGCACTCAAACATTCTGATCGTGGTGAAGCGATGCGATCGCTCAATGAAGCTTTAGCGACGATTAAGGGAACTTGGGATCAGATCCAGCCGGGGTATAAGCAGGCTGTTCAGGAAATTGACATTTGGCAGCGAGTGGCTCAGCAAGCGCTGAAACAAGGCAGGGAAGACTTGGCGCGTGAGGCTTTGAAAAAGAAACTTTTCTACAAAAAACGAGCGACTGAAGACCAAGAAAAGTTGGACAAACTCGCAACGATGACGGAAACGCTGATCCGTAATCAGTCAGCTTTGCAACAGATTCGTTGACATTCAACAGCCAGCCGCTTAAGACAACAGGCGCTAACGACGCATCCCGAAAGGTTATCGTGTTTTATTCGAGAGGATGAGAAACAGGCAATCGCCTCTAGCCCACCCATTTAGAATTAAGCTGTGACGCATTTAAGAAAGCATATTTCCACACCCCACACCCCTTATGGCAATTTAGCTGCACATCAGCTTAGCTCCTCCTCATAAAGAGGAGGATACCGACTTAAAACACATCCTGGATTTCAATCAACAACAAAACTCCGGAGATAGAACAATAAATTGAGAGACATTTTGCAGGTTGTGGCTGACACACCCTGCCTGACAAACGTAGGAGTGTGAGATTGAGCTATTGTTGAGTGTCAAAGCTTTAGTTGAAGCTTAAACAATCATCAACAGATTCGTTAACTAGCCATACGTTGGTCTAATTTTTGATAGGATAAGGTACGTGATTGCAATGCCCGATCACTGGGTATCAACGTCCACTTCTGTTGCGTCAATTTTTGGTAAGTTGCCCATCCCTTAGTCCCTTTCGGTATGTTATGGTCGGGAACCGAAAACTGGGGATAGGCGGTGTAGGGTTGCCAAGGTTGACTAGGATTCGTTCTCAAGTGCAGAATTTTGTCTCCATCAGTACCCAACAAAGGTAGCCAACACATTTCTCCGAGCATGGAAATCTCCTTTCAATTGCATATATTCAGTTATAGAAATCCCTTGATGCTTTCCTTGAATTCTACAATCAAGAATTACAGGACTTGCTTACTATTGTTATAGCAGACCAGAAATTTTGATGAATCTCTCTAGGGATTTACTATCAGTTTTAATTCATGCACCTAACGATATAATCCACCCAAAATCAGTTAATTTTTGTATATGAAATTACCTATAATTGAAATCTTATTTAATACTTTGAATAATTTCAATACATTAACAATACCCTAGAATTCTTAAATCAAAGACCTTGATTGAGATTTGGGTAATCTTGAAACGGTGAGATGATAGTCCTCTGGGCTTATGTCAATTACTAAGAAGCTGTTAAAAACAATTCGAGTACCTCAATCCTAAGCCCTTAGAGGCACAGCGCTATACATCTTTGCAGTTTTGTATGAGATCTTGTTGAAGCTGTGAGCCTATTTTTCCCACACGCTTTCAGATTAAAACCAGACACACAAAGCTTAGAAATGTAAACAATCCTAACTTGTGAATGAGAAACGTTCCCCGTGCAACACTCGTGCAGAGTGACAGAAATCATCCACCCGTTTTTTGGGCGGTGATTCTCCCCTTCCCCCATCCTCATGCTTAGTTCCAGTCCCTTCTACCCCTGTGTGTTTAAGCTGCGGCGCATCTAAATTGGATATAAAAATTTTTGAAAGGGGTGTGGGGTGTAGGGTGTGGGGTGTGAAGGTATACAAATTAAATGCGTAACAGCTTACCATCTGTGTCTCCCTAAACGTGCTTTTATCTTCATAGTGGCGCAGGGAGAGGCATTGCTTTCATGCCTCATTGGGAGTATTTTTCAGGGCTGAGTATTATTGGGTTTCGTTCTCTGGATTGATGATAGGCTCTGGGTTCTGGGTCACGATTAAGCAGTATGAGACCAAATTTTCGGTTAGCCAACACCTTTTAGGGTATTAGGGTACCCTAAAGCCAGAAAAACTTCTGAGACGAATTGTTACTGCTACACAGAGTTATGAATTTTGAATTTCAAGATAAATAGTTAGAGCATTACGCATTACATTTAAAGCCCCTGCATTTATTCATGGATAAATATCCTTAACTCAAAACTCAAAACTCAAAACTCAAAACTTTTAAAACTTGTTATGATGCAATCCTATAACCTGATCCAAGACGAACTCGCTCCTCAAACTCGTGCCTTTTACTGTCGTTCATTTGATATTTTAAGCCAATCTCAAATACCGTTTCTTGTCGGTGGTGGATATGCATTCAAGCGTTACACAAAAGTCGCACGTCAAACGAAGGATTTAGACTTGTTTATTCACCCCAGAGATTGTTCACACGTCTTAGAGGTATTTTCTAAAGAGGGGTACCGCACTGAAATCACAGCATCTCACTGGTTGGCAAAAGTTTTCTGTGATGAGGACTTTATCGATATTATTTTCAACTGTGCTAACGGCAATGGTGAGGTTGATGATATTTGGTTTGAATATGCCATTGAGGAAGAAGTTTTGGGTAAGTCAGTTCGGTTATGTCCAGCAGAAGAAATGATTTGGTCAAAAGCATTTGTGATGGCACGCGATCGCTTTGATGGTGCCGATGTCGCACACCTGATCCGCGCCTGTAGTGAAAATTTGGATTGGTTCCGTTTACTCCAGCGCTTCGGTTCTCAGTGGCGAGTGTTGTTCAGCCATCTCATTTTGTTTGGCTTCATCTATCCTGGAGAGCGATCGCGGATTCCGAGTTGGGTGATGGATGACTTGTCCCAGCGCTTACAGCATGACATGAACACGACAACAAGGGACGAAAAACTGTGTCAAGGGACGCTCCTATCACCATTACAGTATGAGATTGATGTGGAGCAATGGGGATATCAGGATGCACGACTTTCTCCGCAGGGGAATATGACAGCCGCAGAACTCTCTGACTGGACAGCGCACCTGAAATCTGTTTAAGTCCCGCTCATTTGGCTCCCCTCCCCGTAGCAGGGAGGGGTTCCCTCACCCATCTTCAACTGCCAGGACAGTCTAGTTAGGCAATACAGGACGCCCTGCCAACAGAGCTTTAGTTTGCGATTCCCCAGCACGTTGCAGTTGACGCGTCAAGCGGACGTTGAGCAATACCAAGACACTCCACTCACCCAAAACCGCCATCAATCCGGTTGTGGTAGCCGCATGTTCTAACCCTGCCCAAGGAAACGTTGATAGCAGCCAGAGGGTGGAATTTTCCACCGGTTCGATACCCAGAATAGAGAGGCTCATCGGAGGCACAACCAACAAAGCGGCAATAGTACCCACAGCCCAGAGCGATCGCTTATTCGTTTTCATCAATAACATGAGCTGGGCAACCGAAGCATAAATCATGACCAAGCTAACAAAGAAGGCAACCGCCAAAAAGGCTTTGGTTTTGTCAACCGTGTCACCGGGCAAGAAGATAATCCATACCAAGAAAGGAGTGATTGCGATCGCTAAATTCAGGGCTATTGCCACAATTTCTGGGCTTTTTTCTCCCCAGAGCAAATCCTGTACCAGTGTACGATTCCAAACTCCCTGGCGTGTCGCCACCTTCTCGTGGCGATAACGCGCCCAATCCTGTAACGCTTGACGTTGCGGTGCCAGAATGGCAATTAAACCAATAAACAATACGCCATGGAAAAACGCTAGCAATACGGGATTAGTGAGAAATGAATAGGAATGGGGTGAAACCCAATAATTACTCTGTGGCTCTCCCATGACAAATCCTAACGTCACAACTTCAAAGCAGGCAACCAGCCAATAACTTTGGTGCTTGCTGAGGATGGTGCTATTGGGGTTGTGAAAGCGTCGATTGAGAGCTTGCCAAATCCATGTTGTCCATAAACCATAATGTAGCAGTGCGAAGATGGCGAGACTGATTCCAGTGGCACCAATCGGCAAGTTAAACCATTCCAAATTTAGGATTTTTCCCAGAGAAAAAGGAAAATCTCCACCCGTATACTCTGTTCCCATCCGATTGACTAGATAGGGTAATACCACAACCGGAGAAAACAGATTCAGCCAATCCATCGGAGTGTGATCGATCGCTTTGAAATGAATCATTAATAAGAACAACAAGACGGCCCCACTCCCTAACCAAGACTGAAATCCACCCAGCCAAGGAGTCACTAAACCAAACAGTAGCGCCGCACTGTAGAAAAATGCACAACTGGCAATCAGAACTCCATAGAAAGTACAAATCTCAGCCAAAGGAATTTGAGCCGAAAATCCCAACCACAGATGAAATGGAACGGCAATAATCGCCGCTAAATAGAGCAAAATTGGAACGCCCAGCAGCTTGCCGCCCAAGACACTCAGCGTAGATTGAGGGCTGAGTCGGATAAAGTTAAGAGTTCCACGACGTTCTTCATGTGCCAAATTACTGATCAGCATGTAGATACCCACCCCTAACATGATGAACAACACAAATACACTCAGCGACATGAACATTTTTGGGTAATAGTCATGCCACCAAAGCTGAATATCAATAGCATCTGAGGGACAGAGATTATCTTTAAGAATGCCTTGTACCTCCTGAATTTTTCCTTTAACTTCTACTATGCTACTTTTGACTTGTTGGATTTTTTCCAAGTCATAGTCCTTAGGGCTGCTATAACGCTTGAATTGGCTTTGAAGTTGGCGATATTGGTCATTAAGTTTGTAGCTTTGGTTTTGAACCGCCAAAAAAGTCTTTTGTAGGCGGCAGTAGGGCTGCTCTTTATAGTAAGGATGTTGAGGAATTTGATTCACCCAAAATAGGAACAACAGGAGTTGACCAAGTAGGGATGAGGCCACAGCAATAGCTATATTCCGGGCATTCAGGCGACCTTTAATTTCTCGAAATACTTGCGGATTCCAATCTCCAATACGGTCTAAAAAATTAAGTTGCATTCGTTACTATCTCCAGATACAATGCCAGCCAATTTGTGTTGTGTCAAAATAGAACTTTCACCCTTCAAATGTTTAAATCTTCAACTTGATCAAGAAGCTTGTTGGTGTCCCAGCTTGAGGAAGATGGTTTCCAAGTCTTCTTGGGTGCAATGAAATTCAGTTAGAGGAATGCCAGATTCAACGAGAGCTCGCAATAACTTGGCGCTATCTTCTGGAGTCCCAGAAAAATGAACTCGCACATTTTGGCTTCCAGGTAGTACCTCCCACTCTTCAACCCAGGGATGATTTTTCAGTTCAGCCGTTAGTGCGTCTAAATTCCCCAAAGTAGACATCATGATGTGCTGGCGTGCCAGACGACGGTAGAGTTCCTGTAAAGAGGCACTTTCCACCAAATAGCCGAGTTCCATAATTCCTACTGAAGAGCAAAGTTCCGCTAAGTCGCTGAGGACGTGTGACGAAATTAGAATTGTCATCCCAGCTTCTTGCAGGGTTTTAATGATTTCCCGAAATTGCATTCTGGCAATCGGATCTAATCCAGAAACCGGTTCATCCAGGAGTAGGAGAATCGGTTCGTGAATAATGGTTCTCGCGAGACTCAGGCGTTGTTTCATCCCCCGTGAAAGGGTAGAAATGAGGCTGTTGCGCTTATTGGTTAGCTGCACCAGTTCCAAAACTTCGCGGAGTCGTTGGGTACGAAGGGGTTCCCGTAAACGATACAGCCGTGCAAAATAATCGAGGTAGTCCCAGACGGTAAGGTCATCATACAGAGGATAGTCATCAGGAAGATAACCGAGTCGCCGCTTTAGGGTAGGATTGCTGTGATCACGCAATAAGCGATCGCCATTAATATAAATTTCTCCGGTTGTCGGTTCCTCTGCCGCCGCCAACATCCGAATCAAGGTCGTTTTGCCTGCACCATTTGGCCCGATTAGTCCATAAACTTCACCCGAATCGATTTGTAAATCGACATCGTTAACAGCAATGTGGCGGTCGAATTGCTTCGTGAGTCCACGAGTAGAAATGGCGAGTTCTTTGCTCATAAGTGTTAGGAATTGGGGCTTGGGGGTGTGATCTCTAAGATTTTTCACTACAGCGATCCAGAGTTATTTTCCGGAAGTGTAAACCTCTCCATTGTGGATATATCTCTGATCCAGTGAAACTTATGCAGTTTTAGTTTTACTCTCAACAAAAAAATTGGTCTTTTTACGGGATGCCTTCTGATTGCTGATTTCCTTTGTATCCCAGTCCGGCAATTACACCAACTTCTTTGTCCAACACGTATTTCACTTTCGTTAGCTTAGCCCTGATCGTCACCAAGTCGCACCCTACGCGTGACGAATTATAGATTGTCCTTCGTCCAAATTCTGGAAAAATATCATGGTTTGACTATGGATGCTGAAATTCTTTACCCTTGTCCTTGTTGTGGCTACCTGACACTCAATCAAGAACCACCTGGTACGTACCTCATCTGTCCAATTTGCTTTTGGGAAGATGATGCAGAACAAGGTTACTCATCAAACCGAATTTCACTACGTCAAGCACAACGTAACTTTATCGAATTTGGTGCCTGTGAACGCGAATGGCTGAAGGATGTCCGTCGTCCCACTAGTCATGATCAGCGAATTCCAGGCTGGGAAACGATGGACACCTTGGCAGAAAAATTAAGATTCCCCTTAATTGAAAAGATTACGGCTGCCTTTGATGGTGTATCTCGCGAAGATGGCATTTCCTTACACGCGGCGCGGGCACTGGATGACTGGCATAGTCTAGAAGAGGCGAAGAAAATAGGTCAAGAAATGGATTTAGATACCCAATGGCAAGAAGTGCCCGATGAGTGGCTGATGGAATTTCACGATATCTTTTCTTTTTTAGACCCTAAAGGATTTCGATATTATATTCCCGCTTATATGGTTTGGAGTCTCAAAGAACCTAAAGCCTCAGATTCCAATAGTTTAAGTTCTTTAATCTGGGCACTTGAGAGTAAGTTTGGACACCATAAAGCTCATTTTGAAATCCTTAATCAAGAACAATTACAAGTGATTTCGGATTTTATTGAGTTTGTCAAAACTTACATATATTCCGGCTGATGGGCATTGATATTTTGTACTTTCAGTTTTGGAGAAAAACGATCAATTCCTATCCCCCTTGTCCCGTCAGTTCATATCATTTGAGTATAAGTTTGACACCGATGTTGTTCGGGGAGGACAACCACAGCCGGAACTCAGACAAAGAGCTTGCCTCGATAGGCGAGCTTCCAATACTACTCGGATAAGCCTATCTTCTCTTCCCCAGCTTCTCCAACTTCCCCAGCTCCCCCAGCTTGCCTCAACGGATAACCTTAACCGAGCAGTATTGGGCGAGCTTCTGTTTAACCTCTACCCGTAACTTTTCTGCCCTTGAGAAAATAAGTCGTCATTTCTCCCTTGCCTTTGACTTGAATAACACCCCGCTTCTCCAATAAGTATTTCTCTTGTAAACGTTCGTAAGTAGCAGTGGTTACGTGAATCTTTCCAGGGACACCATGGGATTCCATGCGACTGGCGATATTAACAGTATCTCCCCATAAATCGTAACTAAATTTTTTGATGCCAATCACACCCGCCACGACTGGGCCGCTATTGATACCAATGCGGATATTGAAGTCTTTACCCGTTTCTTGGCGGAATTGGCGGAGCGCTGCTTGCATATCCAGTGCCATTTCTGCGATCGCCTCAGCATGATCGGTTCGGCGCATCGGTAAGCCCCCAACGACCATATAAGCATCGCCCACCGTCTTAATTTTCTCTAAGCCATGTTTCTCACTGAGGCGATCGAATGCAGAAAAGACTTGATTGAGTACGTTAATGAGTTCAATGGGAGGCAGACGAGCCGCAATTTGGGTAAAGCCCACGATATCTGCAAACATCACACTCACTTCAGCAAAGTCTTCTGCGATCGTGCGTGTATCGTGTTTCAGACGGTCTGCGATCGGTTCGGGTAAAATATTGAGCAACAGTCGTTCGGTTTGTGCCTGTTGATAGCGCAGGGCTTCTTCCGCTTGTAGTCGTTGGGTAATGTCTCGAAAAATAGCACGAGTAGCGACTGGTTTTCCCGCAACAAATTTACAGTTAATGTTCCCTTCGACCGAGATTTTTGTCCCATTCTGGCTGATAAACGCGGCTTGAATTTGCTCAATCTTTTCTCCACCCATCGCCCGAGATAAACGCTCCAGACAACTGACTGTACAATCAGGGTGCAAAATGTCGAATAAATTCATCCTGTACACCTGCTCTTCGCTATATCCCAAAGTCTCTCGCCAAGCTCGATTAACATAGAGAAACTGACCATTGAGAGCACAAGACTGAATCAGATCAGTCGCATTTTCAAATAAGTCTCGATATCGTTCTTCACTCTCAGCCAGCGCTGCCTCGGCTTGTTTGCGTTTGATAAATTGACCGAGTTGGCTACCAATACCCACCATCATCTGAAGCAGAAATTCATCACGAGGCTGTTTTTCACAACTAAAGAACGTGATTACTCCCAACACTTCACCGTCACTTGGGATGGGAATGGCAAAGGCTCCATGCAGTCCGGCAAGAGCTGCTGGTTCGGAGCGCAAGAAGTGTCTATCTTCAACAATATTGCTACTCCAGTAACCAGAGGTGATCTGCCCCTGAGCCTGCTGTGCGGATGCCCAAACGTGACCGGCTAACCCAACCCCCGGAGCTAAAGCTGTTTGACGACTTTTCTGGATAAACGCTGAGATGGAAGGGGAGGGTTTAGCCCAAGTCGCCTGACATCGCAATTGGGGAGTGGGTGGCTGGAGTTGGAGTGACGAGGGAACCAGGGCTTGAGGGAGCTGTTCAGAGGGTGAGCGGTTAGCGGCAAACCGTCTGGCGGTGAAGGTTTGGGAGTAGTCATTTTGGGGAAAGGGTTGAGTCATGTCTTCTGGCTCATTCCACTGACGCCCCCCCTCTCCCCCCCTTTCCTGCTCATCTTCGATTGTCCAGAATTCTCCCAAATCCCAAAGCAGGTTTTCACCAATGACTTGGAGAATTTTAGGGATAGCCTCGCCAGGAGTAGCAGATTCGGACATGATGCGAGTGGTGGCATACTGTACTGCCAGTCGTTTTTGCGATCGCTGACGCTCGGTGACATCCCGACCCACATAGATATAATTTTGTATGCCTTCGACATCGGTCTGAATCGCGGAACAGGAAAATGCGATCGCCAGTTTTTCTCCCGTTTTGGCTTGACAGATGACTTCTACAACCTTCAGCGCTTCCTGAAAGAAGAGAGGTGGCTGAGTAGCTGTGAGTAATACACCATCCTCACGAGTCAACATTGAGATCGACTGACCGATGAGTTCGGCTTCGCTGTAACCGAATAAATGTTGCGTGGCTTGATTGATGGTTTTAATGATTCCGGATGGCGTTGTCACGATTAAAGCATCTACCATCGAGACAATAATAGTTTCAATATAAGCTTTAGATGCTGTTAAAGCACTTAATAAAAGGCTTTTTTCATTGGATGATTGAACTAAATTTTGTTCTAAAATCATCCTTTCAGTTACTTCTTCTAAAACAATAATTAAATAATGGTTTGAACCTTCGTCAATATGACTTTTGACAATACAAATATCTATATAAATAGGATTTCCTTGTTCAGAAATCCGAGTGATACCTTGAATCTCAAAATTCATCTGCCGTCCTTCAAGAATATCGAGTAATATCTCTTCCAGACCCAGCAGCTCGGGAAAGCTCAGACGTACATCCTGTCCCTTTTTGACCTCCTCCGGCGATTCAGCAAACCGTTGTATGCCCATAGAGGTTTCTAAAATATTAAAGTCTCGATCAATTGTGAGGTATTCTTTGCGGCGTATGGTTAAAAGAGACAGAAGTTTGTTTAAAAGGCTACTCATCTGCGCTTTGTGGTGTAAGAATTCAGCCCTATTGACGGCAAAACGGAACCTCTCTAATGGTTAAAAACCAGCTAGATATCCTGTTACACTTGCCACGGATTGCTATCTCTTCATCTAAATTTGAATGAGTCAAGGAGAGCAATCTGAAATGAATCAGAAACTCACCTGCAAAAACACGCTGACCCACCCGCACCCCAAAAGGATAAAGACTGGCTTATTTTCAGGTAATTCAGTGATGCCAATTTTTTATG
>DATNQL010000012.1:0-1540 GCA_036704025.1 Stenomitos sp. | reverse complement strand
CGCCGATGGCGGCTTTCACATCATCTTCTAATTCATGCACCACATCTCGATTGAGCTGAAACGCATAGTTCGCTTCGTCCACAATGCGTTGAATGGTGTCCTCATCAACAGGTAAAGAGTTCAGCGCTTGACGGTACCTTTCTTTGAATGCCCGCTTGGCTTCTACAGTGGGAATTTCCTCAAACTCATGGAGTCCCGTACCTTGATCGGGAGGTAATTTTAGGGCTGAGCGCACAATATTTTTCAACGCTTGACCACCAGAAAGGTCACCCATGTAGCGAGTGTAGGCGTGAGCAATCAGCCGCGCTGGGTCGGTATTGGCAATTTCATGAATGCGATCAACATAAATCTGGCCTGCGGGTAAGGGAGCAATCTGTTCACGCCAGTTGTCGCCATAGTAAAATGCCAGGTCTCGTTCCAAATTTGCTGTGCGGTTGAGCTCAGCAAAATAGATTGGCCCAACGACTGGATGAGCCTGGTGATTTCGCAGCTCTTCTTCTAGGGCACTGTAGACCAAATACAGATTGGCTAACAACTTGCGGAATGGCTCGCGTTCCACAATCCCTTTGAGGAAACACTTCATATAGGCGGTGTTTTCTGCGGCAGTGTGAGACTGTTTGGTGCCTTCTCGCAGGCGATTGGCTAGATCGTGGCTCATGTCAAATTACCTCATTCCTAAGAAATGGTTGTCTTGGCAATGCCTGTTAGGGCAATGGGCAGTGAAATCATGGAGCAGGCACGCTTCCGGCAACCAAAAGACTCGTTAAATACTTTATAACTAGCAAGCGATTAAATGAGTAGGAGTTTTCATAACTTAACAAAAATCCTTGTGAGTGAACGTCTGTTAACTTTTCTAATGAGGGGTCTGTTCAAGAAGCGACAAGTACTATAACTTAATAGCTATTGAGTATCTCGAGGAGCGAACACATGGTTAATTCTCCGCCCAAGCCCACTGTAGACCTATCGGACGCTAAAACGAAGACCATCAAGGAAAATATCCTTACCCCCCGGTTTTATACAACGGACTTTGAGACGGCGGCAAACCTGGATTTGTCTTCTCAGGATACTGAAATCCAGGCGATGCTGGAAGAAATGCGAGCCGATTACAACCGCCACCACTTCGTGCGGGATGAGGCGTTTAATCAATCTTGGGATCACATTACCGGAGAAGCACGGCAGGCGTTTATCGATTACCTAGAACGTTCCTGCGTATCCGAGTTTTCCGGCTTTCTGCTGTTTAAGGAACTCTCTCGCAAGTTGAAGAATCGCAGTCCTGTACTGGCTGAAATGTTTAACCTGATGGCAAGGGATGAAGCCCGCCATGCAGGTTTCCTCAACAAAGCGATGGGGGATTTTGGCTGTACGATGGATTTGGCTTACTTAACCAAGAATCGGGTCTATACGTTCTTCCCGATCGAGTGGGTACTTTATACGGTTTATCTGTCAGAGAAGATCGGCTACTGGCGTTACATCATTATTTATCGTCATCTGGAAAAGCATCCTGAGAATCAGTTTTATCCCTTGTTCCGCTTCTTTGAAA
>DATNQL010000011.1:0-3469 GCA_036704025.1 Stenomitos sp. | reverse complement strand
CGTCTAGTGCAGCACGGCAGAAATAACTATCCCGTGGAAAAAGCTTAAAAAGCTTACTGTACAAACTTTCTTACCTTCTGCCTTCTGCCTTTTTTCTTGGAGCCTTCTTGCACTAGGAGTAGGGTGAAACAATGACGTACTACTACAAAATGGGAAGCATCCCACACAAGCGGCACACCCAATTTCGTCAACCCAATGGCTCTTTATATCACGAAGAGTTGATGGGAATCCACGGCTTCTCAGGCATTCAATCCTTGCTCTACCACCTGCATCCACCCACTCAAATCCAGAAAATTGGGCTGGAGAAAACAGTAGATATCACCTATGAAGAACAAGATTCCTTGCGTCACCGCCACTTCCGAACGGCGAAGGTGGCGACAGGGGGTGATGCAGTAGAAGCGCGTGTTCCCCTGATGGCGAATGCAGATATCTGCATATCGGTCGCTCGACCTACGGAACCCATGCCGTATTGGTATCGGTTTGCCCACGGCGATGAGGTAATTTTTATTCACGATGGTAGTGGTGTGTTGGAGAGCCAGTATGGAACACTTCGCTATGGGTCGGGCGATTATTTGGTGATTCCAGCAGGGGTGCTGTGGCGGATTCTGCCTGATGATGGAGTCGAGCAGCGGATGCTCGTGATCGAGATTTGGGGGCACATCGAGCCACCAGAGCGTTATCTCAATCGTTACGGTCAATTCCTCGAAACGGCTCCCTACAATGAGCGGGATATTCGTCCACCGGATGAGCTGATTGCCCATGATGAGGAGGGAGAGTTTGAGGTTCGAGTTAAAGGTCGCGATCGCATTACTAGCTACCTCTACCACCACCATCCCCTAGATGTTGTGGGATGGGATGGACATCTTTGGCCGTTCGCGTTCAATATTGAAGATTTTGAACCGATCACGGGGCGCATCCACCAACCTCCTCCAGTCCATCAAACCTTTAGTGGTCCCGGATTTGTCGTGTGTTCCTTCGTGCCACGTCTGTTCGATTATCACCCCTTAGCCATTCCAGCTCCTTACAACCATTCCAACGTCGATTCCGATGAGGTCATCTACTACGTGAAGGGGAACTTTATGTCGCGCAAAGGCATCGAGCGAGCCTCAATTACCGTTCATCCTAGCGGCCTTCCTCACGGTCCGCACCCCGGTATGTACGAGGGGTCACTGGGGAAGGAACGAACTGACGAGCTGGCTGTAATGATTGATACGTTTCGTCCGCTGAGGCTTACGCAGAACGCTCACCTCTTGGAGGACAAAGACTATGCCTATAGTTGGATTGCTTAAGTTCTTGTAGGTAGGGAGTACTAGCCCTGTCAAGGTGGTTCACGTAGTTCCTGAATTTCCATACCCTCCTTGCCCCCCCAAGGTTGGCTACGGTGTACACACAAGTCTTTTCTACTTACGTTCGAGGTTGATAAGCCCCCTAAATCCCCCAATTCTGGGGGACTTTGAAACTCCGGTTCCCCCTAAAGTTGGGGGGCTAAATGCAGGATTTTGAGGTCGAGCAAGAGATGTGTATACACCGTAGCCCAAGGTTGGGGAACCGAATTTTTCTCTCCCAAAATTGGGGTTTGGGGGGCTAAAACTATCAGTTTTTGTACAGATTTTTCTTACCTTGATAGGGTTTATTCAATTTACTTTTTCAAGGCTACTATCGACCCTCCTAACCTTCCTTGGTAAGGGGGGAAGCAAGAAAAGCATCTGTAGCAGACATTCAGGGAATTGATATTAGGTAGGCGATACCTACCCTAAGAGGTTATTTTCTAGAGTCCGATTTCATCAACAGGAGTAATTTAATATGACTCATATTCTCGTAGCGACACCGGGAAATCTGACGATTTCCTCGCGGATTGAGGAACGTTGGCACCAAGGTGAGTTGACTCAGGAACAAGTGAGCGACTTCCAAGATTTCCTCGCTCAAGTCGATCGCGAATTCTTGCAGCACCGCATTATTACCAATAACGCCTATACTGGCTGGTTTAGCGAAGGCACAGCGACGGACGAACAGCTGCGGCACTTCATCCAACAATTCTCAGTGTTTTCTAACCAGTTCTTAGTAGCTGCTCTGTTAAAAACAATTAACTCGCCCACTCTCCAACAGTCGAGAGCGACGCGGGAAATTTTGCTCAACGAGCTAGGTGTAATCTACCGCCAGCTCAAGCGGTCAACCGATAGTTGCCTCACCCAGACGGAGGAGGAAAAAGACCGGGAAGGCGACCCCGAACTCGTCAGCACTGAGGGTACGGTAGACGGAGGCATCTGCCGTTTTAGGGCGGCTCATTTTGAATGGCTGATTGGTGTCGCGGAGGGATTGGGTCTAGACTACGCCGACATCGGCAAGCGCAAGCATGGCAGTCCCACAACGTTGCATTTCTGTAATGAGTTAATACGTCTTTACGGCAGCGATGACCCGAACATCGCCGAAGGTGCCAGTTTTGCGGTTGAGAACTGGGCGGCAGCGGGCTTCTGGCAAGAACTAGAAGACGGTTTGATGCACATCAAACAGACGCGGCATCCGCACCTACATCTCGCGTTCTTTACCTGGCACAACCGCGTCGAGGCACAGCACGCCGGACACACCTTGGAGGAACTTGAGCAGGTCTACTTCCAGTCGGACTTTGACCGAGTCAAGTTTATGCAAGGAGGTCGAAAAATTCTCAATGCGATCGCCATTTTTTGGGACGGACTCAATAGCGATCGCTTTATTCCTCACCTTTCATTTCATTCAGGTTAACAGGAGATTTGTTATGGCAAGCTCACCGTTTGAACTAACTTTAGAACAACAGTTCCAAATGAGACTGATGGAAAAATCAGCTCAACAAATGACTCGCGAACAGATGCAAGATCTCTTAATTGAGTCAGCACGATTGCTGATGCTTAAAGACAACGTAATCCGAGATTTGATTAAGAGTTGTCACTTATAATCCACCCTCAAAAGAGGTAAATACCGATGCAAAAGCAACTGTCTCTCGAACAGATCGTCGCTTGCGGTTTGGAAAAAAACACCGCTGCCGCTGTGCTGTCAAAGATTAATCAATGGTTCTCCTCCCTATCTGCCTGCGAGTGCTGGCAGCAACTTACCCAGCACATCCTCCAGCCTATCCATCCCTTTGCGCTGCATCAACTGCTCTACGAAACTACCTTCTCCGACTGGGATAGCGATCTGCGCTTTGCTGCTTACGCACCATGCTCCGCAAACGCAGCAGCGCTGACGCTCGTGGGGCGAAGCCATAGCGAGGAACGAGCGTCAGACTCGCTAACGCTTCGCTATCGCTATCGCGGACCCCCTCCAGCTTGGTTTCCTTCACAAGAGCAGATTCAAGCCACTAATATTGCGGCGTTGATGAATCAGCTAAAAGTCGCTTCCTATCCAGAACTCCACGCTTGGTCGGCACGACATCGTGCTGAATTCTGGGGCATTATGATTCAACGTCTGGGTATCCGCTTTAGGCAGAACTACGAGA
>DATNQL010000010.1:0-1951 GCA_036704025.1 Stenomitos sp. | reverse complement strand
TATCCTGGGTCATTTGGCCGTGATGCACACCTCCCGCTTAGAAAAAGACCCAAACCAAGCGTTGATTTTGAGAATTTTTGCCGCCAGAGCTGGAGCCGAACTAGAGCGTCAACGCGCTGAAGAAGAAATTCGTTTTTTACTCTCCACCACCCAAGCGATTGCTGAAGCCGAAAATTTTAATTCAGCCTTGTCCCTGATTCTAGATTCTTGCTGCGATTTCATTAATTGGGATTTTGGAGAAGCTTGGATTCCGAATCAAGATGAGACTCATCTGGAATACTCTCAAAGTCGGTGTACCATTCAAAATTCCCAATGGCTTGACTCAGCTTTAGCCGAATTTAGACAGCAAAGTCTTTCAGTTACCTTTACCCCTGGTGTAGGATTACCGGGAAGGATTTGGTCATCCCAGCAGCCGGAGTGGCTCGAAGACGTTTCCCTCGAGCCATCCCAACTGTTTGAGCGTCATCAAATGGCGGTAGGGGTGGGATTAAAAACTGGTTTTGGTATTCCGATTCTAATCAATGACCAAGTCTTGGCGATTTTAGTCTTCTTTAAACGAGAAGCAACGCCTTTACAACCCCATCTCGTAGAAGTGATTCAGGCGGTTGCTACTCAAGTCGCTTCACTAATTGGGCGCAAGCGGGTTGAAGAGCAATTAAGAAAGAGTGAGGAACGCTGGCAGTTAGCCCTCAACGGCAATAACGATGGGGTTTGGGATTGGAACATCAACACCCATGAAACCTTCCGTTCGGCTCGATTGCTGGAAATTTTGGGGTATGAAGAGCATGAAATGGGAAATAGTAACAATGAATGGATCAGGCATATCCATCCTGATGATGTCGAGCGCGTGATGCAGGCGAATCACAATTACCTGGAGCGGAAAACCCCCTACTATGCCATAGAACATCGCCTACGGTGCAGAGACGGCACCTACAAATGGGTTTTGTCACGAGGGCAAGCCCAATGGGATGAAGCCGGAAAACCCATACGAATGGTTGGCTCGACTAGCGATATCACACCGCGCAAAATTGCGGAGGAAAAACTCCGTGCTTCTGAAGCCAGACTCGCAGAGGCTCAGAGAGTTGCCCACGTCGGTAATTGGGAATTTAATCTCCTCACCCAAGAAATAAGTTGGTCTGAGGAAATGTTACACATTTTTGGCCTGGACTCGACTCAATCAGAACCGACCTTAGAGGATTATGTTCAGCGAATTCATCCCGATGACCGACCCTGGTGGCAAAGAACTGTCAGAAAATCGATTGTAACCGGACAATCCTATAAATTGGACTTTCGGATTGTGCACTCAGACTATTCTATCCATTACCTGGAAGGCAAAGGAGAGGCCGTTGTTAATGAGCAAGGGCAGGTGATTAAACTCTTCGGAACTGTGTTGGATATTACTCCTCGTAAAAAAGCCGAAGAAGCACTACGACAAGCCAAAGTCAGAGAGCGAGAAAAGGCACAACAGTTAGAAGTTACCCTGAATGAATTAAAACACGCCCAAACTCAACTGATTCAATCCGAAAAAATGTCCTCTCTGGGGCGAATGGTAGCTGGAATTGCCCACGAAATTAACAACCCTGTTAGCTTTATCTACGGCAATCTCACTCCTGCCAAGGAGTACTTTCGAGACTTGATCAGTTTGCTTGAACTCTACCAAAACACTTATCCAAATCCTACCCCAAAAATTCGGCAACAAGCAGAAGAATTTGACTTAGAGTTTGTTTTAGAAGATTGGTCAAAACTCCTGCATTCTATGCAAAACGGGGCTGAACGAATTGAACAGATTGTTCTCTCTCTAAAAAATTTTGCCCAACTCAATGAATCGGAGTTAAAACGAATCGATATTCATGAGGGGATAGAAGAAACTCTTGTGATTTTGCAATACCGATTCAGAGGCGTCGGTAATCAGCCGGGGATTGAGGTGATTAAAAACTATGGTCAACTGCCG
>DATNQL010000009.1:0-1988 GCA_036704025.1 Stenomitos sp. | reverse complement strand
CTGTCGTTGAGCCTCCTGTTGAGCCTCCTGTTGAGCCTCCTGTTAAGCCTCCTGTTGAGCCTCCTGTTGAGCCTCCTGTTGAGCCTCCTGTTACCAATACAGACCACACTGTAGTTGACGATAATACTATTGATAACAGTGGTGGCACTCAGATTGCCGCTCAAATATTTGAGCAGCAAGATGAGAAAGAATCCAGGATTACCAAATTATGCCGGAAAGCTGAAGAAACCTCCCAAAAGCCGACTGATGAAAGCGATCGCCAAGATAAAGAGGACTGTGAGGAGATAGACTTCTTTCAACTGCCAACCTCTCAGCCACAACTATTGCGTCTAGAGTTCCCACTGCCCACAGAGACGCAAATCCAGCTAAACTTCCCAAGCATATTGAGATCATATCTTCTGGACTTACAACGTTAGCTTCAACGTGAGTGCAGGTTGGAATCATTCATGTACATGCCCCTGGAAAAACGATGAAATCCTATAGAGTTGGTTTGACTGCCCTTGTTACTTTCCTTGCCACTATTTCAACACCCTTAATAGTTGGCTCTGTTGCCGTATTCTCATCACCACCAACCTCTGTTCAAGCTCAAGATACGAGCAAGACATCAGCCGACCAACTCATCCAGCAAGGCATTACCCAATATAAGCAGGGTAAACTCGACGCAGCAATTCAATCTTGGCAGCAGGCGCTGAAAATTTACCAGCAACTCAAAGAACGTCAGGGTGAAGCAACGGCACTCGGAAATTTGGGTGCAGCGTACCTGGCAATGGGAAACTACAAACAAGCGATCGCATCTTTGCAACCCCTATTACCCATTACCCAAGCCTTGGGCGATCGCAACGGTGAAGCGCGAGCTTTAGGCAACCTGGGCATTGCTTACAAAGGCATGGGGGACTACGACAAAGCGATCGCTTCCCATCAGCAAGCCTTGACCCTAATGCGACAACTTAAAAACCGCCAAGGTGAAGGGCAGATTCTCGGAAATTTAGGCAATGCTTATGAAAGCTTAGGGAATTATGACAAAGCTATCGAATCTTATCAGCAGAGTTTAACCATTGCCCAGGAAGTCAAAGACCGCACGGGAGAAGGGGCGGCTTTAGGTAATTTAGGAGCGATTTATGCCAACCAAGGCAAGTATGACCAAGCGATTGAGGCGTATCAGAAAAGTTTAGCGATCGCACAGGCTGTTGACGACAAGGCAGGACAAGCGAATACTCTCAACAACCTAGGAATTGCTCACCAAGTCAAGGGTGATGCGGCGAAAGCCATTGATTACTACACTCAGAGTTTGACCCTGGCGCGGGCAATTGGCGATCGCCAACTCGAAGCTAGGACACTGGGAGGCTTAGGGCTAACCTATGAAGACCAACGCGACTACCCAAAAGCGATCGCTAATCAACAGCAGACTTTGAAAATCGCCCAAACAATTGGCGATCGTCAACTCGAAGCCTTAGCGTTCAATAACTTGGGTCATGCTCTGTTTAGCGCCAACAATCTCCCAGAAGCGGAGAAACAACTCCGAGAAGCCTTAACCGCGTTTGAATCCCTCCGTCCTGGCTTGACGGATGCGGATAATGTGTCTATTTTTGACACTCAGGTATTCTCCTACAACCTGCTGCAACAAATCCTGATCGCCGCGAAAAAACCTGAAGCCGCGTTAGAAGTTTCGGAGCGAGGAAGGGCGCGTGCCTTTGTCGAGTTACTGGGTCAACGCTTATCTCCCCAAGCCGCCCAAAACTATAAAACCAAAGCACCACCACCGAGTATTGCCCAAATTCAGAACATTGCCAAAACTCAGAAAGCCACACTGGTGGAGTATGCCATCATTCCGGATGATGATTTTAAGTTTCAAGGGAAGCTGCGCGGGCCATCCTCCAAACTCTTCATCTGGGTCGTTCAACCCACCGGTCAAGTGGCCTTTCGGCAGGTTGACCTGAAAAACCTCAAACCCGTGTCGGGGGAGCCAACAGGCAATACTGCAACATCCT
>DATNQL010000008.1:0-3716 GCA_036704025.1 Stenomitos sp. | reverse complement strand
GGCACCGGGTACATCCACCTTGGCTGGAGTGCTGCCAATATCGATGGACAAGACATCAAAGGCGACAGGTGGATGATTGGCACAGAGAACTTTGTTATTTTGTAAGTCAAGACCGACGGCGCGATCAATATAAAGTTGAGCTTGAGCAAACTGAGCGAGGTGTCGCAGATCAATGTGGCATTCGTCAAAGTCATAGTAACCCGCAACATGACCGGGCAACATCCCTGAATAAGGGGTGTGGGAGGTGTCGGTAATCAGAGTGATGCGTAATCCAGGCAACGGCTTCATGCCCAACATGCGGAGTGCGATCGCATGGCTATGACCGCCACCCATTAATACTAAGTCTTTCACAATCGGATGGGTTACTGGCTGCATGGGAACGCCATATCTCGAATAAACAACCCTGACACCATCATAATTTTCCTGAGTTTTTCCCTATCGAGTCAGAAATCCCCATTACCCATTACCCATTACCCATTACCTATTACCCATTACCCAAAACTAGGGTTTTCCACCACAAGTATGGGAGAACCAGCCTAGTTTCTAAAACTGTAACCCATCAGACTTCACACCAGCTTGGATGCCAGATTAGGAGCAGTTAATCAACCTAGTAAGCCAAAAGATGAATCGCTTCCTCTACTTCTCTCCGTTGAACTCCTGGGATCGGTTGAAGACATTATTGTTAGTGGGTAGTCTGCTTACTCTCACCTCCTGCCAAGCTGTTTCGAGTAACGCCCAAACGCCCAATTTGGCCTCTGCCGCTAGAACGCTCACGGTTTCAGGCACCGGCACGGTTAACATTCCCACAACCTTGACTCAGGTGCGTTTGGGTGTTGAGATTCAGGGCAAAACGGCTCAGGACGTACAACAGCAGATCGCCAAGCGATCGCAAATGGTGGTGGAACTGCTGAAATCCCGCAAGGTAGAAAAGCTGGAAACCACAGGTATTAGCCTGACGCCCAACTATACCTACGCCGATGGGAAGCAACGCATTAATGGTTATACAGGCACGAACACCGTCAGCTTTCGGATTGATACCGATAAATCCGGGGCGCTGTTAGATGAGGCGATAAACGCCGGAGCAACCCGGATTGATGGTGTGAGTTTTGTGGCTTCTGATAATGCGATCGCCCAAGCTCAACAGCAAGCGATTCAGAAAGCGGCGGACGATGCGAAAAAGCAAGCGGATGCGGCATTAAGAGCACTCAATCTCAACCAACGGGAAGTGGTGGGTATTCAAATTAATGGAGCAAACCCACCTCAACCCATCATCTACCCCGTTGTTGCCAATATGTCTAAAGTGGCAGCAGAGCAAAGGGCTGACATGCCCGTTGTTGGTGGTGAGCAGAAGGTGCAACAATCCGTGACGCTGCAAATTCGCTACTAATAATATCTCTGCGTCAATACCGAATACGCGGGTCAATCAAAGCATTGATAATATCGATCGCCATACTAGCCACAACCACAATGGAGCCAAAAAATACCATAATTCCCTGCACGGTTGGGTAATCCCGCTCCGAAATAGCCGCATACAAGCGATTGCCTAAACCAGGCCAAGAAAAGGTTACTTCGGTTAACACCGCTCCTCCCAGCAAGGAAGCCAGCGTCAGTCCCAACACGGTAATCACGGGAATCATCGCATTCTTCAGAGCATGAGCGACGACAATTCGGCTTTCAGGAATACCCCTAGCTCTTGCGGCTTCCACGTAATCGGCTTTGAGGGTTTGCTTCAGGTTCACCCGCACAATCCGCTCAAAAATCCCACTCAGCAGCACTCCTAATGTAATACTCGGTAACGCCAGATAATAGAGGGCGGTGAAAAACTGGCTCAGGTTGCCGCTCAACAGGCTATCAATAGTATAAAGACCCGTGAAACCAACAGGAGCGGGGATGGATATTGGGAAGCGTGTTCCGAGAGGGAACCAATTGAGTTGCACCGCAAAAATTAATTGTAAAATCATCCCGACCCAAAACAAGGGTAGAGAATAGGTAATGATGCCAAAGAGGCGTCCGCCAATATCAAAAACAGTGCCACTGCGGGAAGCGGCGAGAGTCCCAATGCTAACACCCACCAGAAAAGCCACCATAATTCCAAATACTGCTAATTCCATCGTGGCTGGGAAGTGGAGCTGAATAATTTCCCAAACTTTTTGACCTTGGCTGGAGATGGAGCTACCTAAGTCGAAATGCAGTAAGCTTCCCAGATAGCGAAGGTATTGCAACCACAAGGGGTCAGATAACCCTAACTGTTGTCGGAGTTTGTTTTTTTCCTCATCGGGAGCACGACCGCCCAGAATCGCATCAACGGGGTCTCCTGGCGTGGCTCTGAGCAGGAGAAACACGAGGGTTGTAATTGTCCACAGCATCAAAGGAGCTAGGAGTAGACGCGTCAGGACGTAATATTGTAGGGCTTTGGCACGAGACATAAATAAGGATGCAGTGTGAAGTCTGAAGTATGAAGTATAAGAAACTTTGCTTCAGTTCGCACTGGGAAACGGGAACCAATTGGTTCGGGTAATGGGTTATGCGATCGCTAGTATTGCTCCAGGAGCAACGGTCGAGCAACTAGAATGGCAAGAAGCTGAATTCAACGAATTGAGAAGGCTGCTATAAAGGAGTAACTTAATCTCATAGGAGCTATGCACAAATGCCTCCCAGCCGCAGATTAGCTGACTTAGAAGAACTCATAGAAACTAATTATCAAAAACTCGCTAAGTTCCAAAAGAGACTTGACCGCACAGCAAGCGTTCGGGAAGAGTTCGATATTGAAGGCGACATTCCGAAGATTAGGAAAGCCATACGCGATTATGAGGCTGAGTATTGGGAACTGCTGGCACAAGAAGCACGCACTTGTGAAGTGGCAGAAGTGGATGCAAGTTATGCGATCGTTGAGGTTGTCCAGGAAGTTGAACTCATTGAGAACAAGCTGAGTGCTAACTATCCCGATCAGTTCATGCGGTTGTTGTTGGAAATTCGAGAAAAGCTGAACGAACCGGGACAACCTGCGGCAGCTAAGGCAAAGTTAGCTCTGCCTCTCGTACCTGGGATTCTGTCGTATGAGGTGGAACTGGATACTGAAAGTTCGTTGAGAAGGGCTTTTCAACCCATCAAACGGCTGTTTCGGGGAGCAATTGAAAAAAAGTAATTAGCTCCGATGATTGCCCGTATCGGGGCTTGTTAGCCTTTCATGAGAAGGATGCAGAGTTTTTCTTTGGGCGGGAAACGTTTGTTGATGGCTTAGTTCGGGTTGTCCAGCAACAGCCTTTAGTCGCTGTAATTGGTTCTTCGGGTAGCGGCAAGTCTTCGGCTGTATTGGCGGGACTGATTCCCAAATTGCGGGAGGAAGGAAGGTGGCTGATTGAGTCTTTTCGTCCCAATAAACAACCCTTTTACGAGCTTGCGGCTGCCCTCATCAGTCAGCTAGAACCCGAAGTGGGCAAAACGGATAAGACGATTAAAGCCAAAGCACTTGCCGAATCTATCCGCCAGCATGGTTTTACAGCCGATGTGTCAGCAATTCTCAAGGATAAGCCTGGTAAGCGTCTGCTGCTGGTAATTGACCAGTTTGAGGAACTTTATACTGAATGCGAGGATACAGAACAACAGCAGTTTGTGGATGCGTTGCTGACAGCAGTCGAGTTAGCTTTTGGCGCATTTACGGTGGTGTTGACACTACGGGCTGATTTTTATAGTTATGCGGTGAATTATTCCCAGTT
>DATNQL010000007.1:0-5989 GCA_036704025.1 Stenomitos sp. | reverse complement strand
CAATTGGTTTTTACGCAATTGGGCATTGAAAATTAGTAGCCTATACTACATACACTACGTAAAAAACTCTTTCCATTACCCATTACCCATTACCCATTACCAAAATTACGTAGTGTGACACTTCAAGGTGCGGAATGTGGGCAAGAAAGTTTGTACAGTAAGCTTTTTAAGCTTTTTCAACTGGATAGTGATTTCTGTCACGCTGAACTAGGATGTTCAGCTCCGGTTCCGATTCTGATTAACGCTTGCCTTGCTGCCACTTAGCGATCGCTACTTTAGCCGCCTCCGCAGAGGGGGTGCCGGCTGGAACCAAGGAGGCTGACTGAATCGCTTCTCTTAACTTCCCACGCGACGCCCGTGACTGAGCGATTAAATAAATGGTACGGCTCCATTGAGCGGTTAACTGTTGGGCTTCTTGATACCCCGGCTGAGCGGGCAAAATTGGACGCAGGGTGGTAATCGCACGGCTATAAGACGAGGCTTGATTGGGTTGAATTTGTTGTTTAGCCTCTTGGATGAGAGTTTGGTTTTGCTGCTGCTGAGTCACAAGCAATTGCCATCGGTTAATCGTTTGTTGTGCTTTGCGATAAACAGACAAGTCATCTTTGGGTACCAGTTGAGCTGCCGCGATCGCTCCTCCAAAATTGCCAGCTTTGGCTCGTCCTTCCGCTAAATCCAAAATCACTGCACTCCAGCGCGTAATATCTCGCCGTGCCTTGGGATACAGGGGGTCGTTCGGTTGAACTTGACGCGCTTGAACAATCGCCTTATTGAATAAAGAGGCTTGATTCGGTCGGAGTAAGCGCCTTGCCTGCTCTAATGTTTCTTGATTGACTTGCAGGCGACTTGGCTCTCCTGCCTCGGGTAAGGCAGTGGTTGGATTCGGGGTGCCTTGCGCGTCAGTCTGAGGCGAGGGTAGCGCTGTTGTTGAGAGTGAGGTCTGCGGTGAGTCTTTCACGGCAGATGTTTCGACGATCAACTCAGGGGTAAACGCCTCTCGGTTACGGAAGAGTACAGCCGCAATCATCAGCGCTAAAACTAGGACAGCGCCGCCGCCCCAAAGCAGGATTTGTTGCCACAAGGGGGTTGGGTGACCAGCCGAGGTAGAAGCATTGGTTGTATAAGGAACCATCGCCAGAGGGATGGATTCTGTCTGATGGGTGGTGGCTGGGATTGAAGTGGGAGTTGTGGGTGTCTCTAAAACGGAAACAACACTGGTTGGCTTGGGAGTTCCGATTCCGTTGTAGAAATGCTCTACATCGACATCTTCAGCATCCCATCTTGTGCCAGAACTAAACGCCATAGAATGGCTAGCCGAATTCTGCTCCTGCTCTGGTGAGTAAAAGCTGGTCGGCCAAATCCGCTGTTGTTGATTGGTTTGGGATGGAATCACAAACAAGGGCGTTTGAATCGGTCGCCAGTGATGTTGGCTCAACTCCGGTAGGCGATCGCGCAGATACTGTTCCAACTTCTCCAACGTCGTGTCTGTGTGATAGTAGGTCAAGGCTTCTAGAAGCGTCGTCGTAAATAAGCCATGACCCAGGGCAGCCGCTTAGTGGGAAAATTGGTCGAGTTGGCTGGAGAGTACGAGAACAATGCCCATCTGACGCGCTAATTCCACGAGTTCTGACCCCACCGGCGCACCCGCTTGCAATCCTGGGGAGCGGTTGATGTCTAAGAAAACGAGGAGGTTTTCATCGCCTTGAGCCTTGAGGGAGCCTAAGAGCGATCGCGCAGATATGGCGGTTCCGGGAATATCCTTCGGGTTAGCGTCAATGGGTAAGAAGTAATCAATCTGTTCCCAACGAACCCCGTAGCCGCTGAAAAAGAACCAACGCCAATTCGAGGAATGCCCAAAAGTCGAGTGATTCTTCTCCAGAGCGTACAAAATATTGTTCCGGGTTGGATAGCTGGACTGGTTCCCCATCAACGGTGATGTGTCGCTTAACAACAAACACTGGTTGGATGGCAAGTCAGCTTGATTCATCCAAAATTGCCATAGCGCCTGTGCATCGGCTTCCCCATA
The DNA here is from genome assembly GCA_036704025.1 of Stenomitos sp. Lineage (GTDB taxonomy): Bacteria > Cyanobacteriota > Cyanobacteriia > Cyanobacteriales > Coleofasciculaceae > Allocoleopsis. Next base: position 3,963 of record DATNQL010000007.1, on the reverse strand, counting down.
GTTCAGAGGGGGTAAAAATTGATAGTGATTGATGCCGATTGCGATACAAGCGTGATTTGCCATATGCTCTTGGTTTCAGCTATCTGATGAGGTGATTTGATCGGTTCGGTTTGGCATTTAATTAAGATGCCCTAAGTTTATAGCGAATGCCAACTCCAAACCGCTAATCCGTCTATAGTCTACGATTTTTCCTTCATCCTATAGATGAAATTTATTCATTAGGGTATTTATTATCAAAAATACTCAGGTAAAACGCTAACGTTCAAGACTAACCAGGAAGTGCGGCATATGTTGAAATTTAAACAGCAGGTTGTCAATCCTTTGTCAGCCATTTTTGTGCCACGGAAGAAGGTTTCTGACGGGTTTTTCCCAGCTCTAGCTCAAAAACAAATTGCGCCGATCAGTTTAATGGCAATCTTAGGTCTGGTCAGTGTCAGTTGGCTGACGACCTCTGTTGTTGCACCACCCAGTGCCCAAGCCTACACCGCACGTTTGAATGTTGTCCTCATTCGTGAAGTGGGCGAGTCGTTCCAAAGCTTTCTGCGCCGTGCCGAAGCGGTGGCGAGAGCTGCCGCTCAGCGCAACTTTGACCGAGACATCTTGGTGACAGATGTAGCCGTAACGGTGATGGGGCAAAATAATGGTGCGATCGTCCCGCTTTTGTCTTTAGATGTCAGCCGCCCCTCTTGGAGAAGCAGCCCCGATCCTCAGCGTTGGATCACCTACTTCCCCAATACCGACACCCTACTAGGGTTTGACCAGACAGCAGAGGAACCTGGAACTCAACCAGGGGGAACCCCTCAGCCTTTGACAACACCATCACCCAGCGCTACCCCCACACCCCAGACCCCTACGGGGCCCAGAGTCATCGAACTGCCAGGTGGAAACCGCCGGATTATCCCAGCTTCTCCCCCTGCTAACACAGCACCAGCTACTGCTCCCAATCAACCCTCAACTCCGGCTTCACCCACTGCGCCAGCCGCTCCGGCTAATAACCAAATTCCTGATATTCCCGGTGCACCAATCCAGCGAGTGCCCCTGCCGCCTCCCCCTTCTGGACGTTAACACTCTCGCCTAACGAACCAGTCGCTTAAAGCCGTTCAAGAAGGCAGAAGACAAAGGGCAGAAGTTAGGGTGACTCCACTTAATCGAGAACCGCTATATGAATGCCTTGTCTTCCTTGTTCTACTCTGACCAAAAAAGGGGGTAGCATATCCGGATTGGGTATGAGCTCCGGTCTGCCTTTTTTGGTCAAACTTCTGGAGCCAATCGCCTAAAATGGAAAGGTTGTCAAAAATTCTGAACTGACATGGCTGTTCCTAAGAAGAAAACCTCGAAATCGAAACGAGACAAACGCAAAGCGACTTGGAAGCGCAAGGCGGCACTGCAAGCTCAAAAAGCCCTGTCTCTCGGCAAGGCCGTTTTGAGTGGGCGCTCTTCCTTTGTCTATCCGACCGAAGAGGAAGAAGAGGAAGAAAGCTAAGAGTAACCGATGGACAGTCGGCACAGGCTTGGGGGGTCTTTTTGTTGACGTAAATTTTGTCCTGATGGCAAAATTCGACGCTACGGTGTGATTAGTACCGATATCACTATCTCTACTGGAATCATGATAGGGAAATTCTTCCGTAAACCAGAATCAGATCAGAGCGAACGCGTTCCTCCCGGTCAATACCTCACCAAAGGTTTTCCCGTGCTGACTTATGGTCAGACCCCCCAAATCGACTTCCAAACCTGGGAATTTCGCGTCTGGGGCTTAGCCCAACCTAAGACCTTTAGCTGGTCTGACTTTATGGCGTTGCCCCAACACGATTTCACCGCTGATTTTCACTGCGTGACACGCTGGTCAAAACTAGATGTGAAATGGACAGGCATCAAGGTGACCGATTTTATGAGCCTAGTAGAGGTCGCTCCTAATGCCACTCACGTCATGGAACACTGCTACGGTGGGTACACCACCAATATTCCCCTCGACGATTTTGTGCGGGAAGAAAACTTTTTGGCTCACACTTTGTTTGGAGAACCGCTTCCCGCAGAGCATGGTGGTCCCCTGCGCTTAGTGGTGCCCCATCTATATGCCTGGAAAAGTGCTAAATGGCTGAATGGCTTAGAATTTCTTGACCACGAGGAGTTAGGGTTTTGGGAGCGTAATGGCTACCATCGTCGTGGAGAGCCTTGGGCAGAAGAACGCTACAGTTTCTGAGGAGACCGTTGTAGTGGTTTCGCCTTGAAAGGACTGGAGACTAGGTTTGTACTGAACATGTCCCAATGCCTAATTTCACAGGACTTATGCTGAAACTCTACTTGTAGGGTGCAATGCACCCTACACTTCTATCTTGGGGTTGCCCCTTAACAATGCATTAACTCACGGGACTGTTGCTTCACTCGACCATAAGTAGTGGCTTGTTGCAGTCGAGTTAATGCTTCAATATCATCTAGGTCGTACCGAACCGCAAACATTTGTCGCAGTTGCTCTTCGGTTTCTACGGTTAGATACCCGGCTTGAAGCACCTGATAAACAATCTCACGAATCGTAGACATGACGCCTGTTCTCGTTAGGTTCTCTTCTTTCTAATGAGTATCGAGTCTTTGAGGGAAAGAAGCTGTGATTCTGTGGATTGAGGTAGGTGATAGTAGTAATGAGTTCTAAGTGATTACAGGATTTTTGTTGAGTGATCCAAATCACGAATTATGAATTAGTATTCAGCCCAGCAACCATTTCAATAACTTGAGCTTTCCTTGATAAGGAGGATACCTTAATTTTAAGTCTAGCAGAAAAGATCGATTGAGTAAACTCTTTTGATGTGAAAATGTCTCAAAGCTGGCCTGACCGTGATAACGACCCATTCCACTACTCCCCACACCGCCAAACGGCAAAGCGGGAAAGGCGGCATGGAGTACAGTGTCATTGATACAAATACCCCCAGAACTGGTTTCTTGTAAGACTCGTTGTTGATGTTGTGGGTTGTGAGAGAAAAAGTACAGGGCAAGGGGTTTAGGTTGAGCTTTAACGATCGCGATCGCTTCATTTAAATCACTGTATTCGAGGACGGGTAAAATCGGGCCAAAGATTTCTTCTTGCATAATGGGCATGTCCCAATTCACTTGATCAATAACGGTGGGAGCGATGTAAAGATCGGTAGCATCGGTATCGCCGCCAATGATAATTTCACCCAAGCCGAGTAGTTTACAGAGTCGGTTAAAGTGATGTTGGTTAATAATTCGGGGATAATCAGCACTGGTGGATGGGGTGGCTCCATAAAAGTCTTGGATACATTGTTTAATGTGTTGCAATAAATGGGTTTTAATTTTCCGATCAACTAACAGATAATCAGGCGCGATACAGGTTTGACCCGCATTGATAAACTTGCCCCAAACAATCCGCCGTGCTGTGTATTCTAAATGAGTCTCGGCATCGACAATGCAAGGACTTTTTCCACCCAATTCTAAAGTTACGGGGGTTAGATGTCGAGCGGCAGCATTCATGATAATTTTTCCGATTTGAGTGCTACCGGTAAAAAAGATATGATCAAATTTTTCTTCGAGTAACTCTTGGGTGACTTCTTTCCCACCTTCGACAACGGCAATAAAAGACGGGTCAAAGTATTTCGGAATTATTTCAGCTAACAGATGAGACGTATGGCTAGCTATCTCAGAAGGTTTGAGAATTGCACAGTTTCCTGCTGCGATTGCACCGATCAGAGGAGATAGGATTAATTGCAATGGGTAGTTCCAAGCACCAACAATCAGAACCACTCCTAATGGCTCGAAATAAACTTGCGATGAAGCGGGTAAAGAAATCAATGAAGTTTTAACATTTTTGGGTTTTGTCCAAGATTTAATATGCTTAAGTGCGAATTTTATTTCGGCTAAGCAAATCCCTATTTCAGTGACATAAGCCTCATATTTCGATTTTTTTAAATCTGAATGTAAGGCTTGTGTAATTGCCACTTCATTTTCTAATAG
>DATNQL010000006.1:0-1841 GCA_036704025.1 Stenomitos sp. | reverse complement strand
TCTTATCGGCTTCCCCAAATCTGTTTTCCCTAAGTGCCAAGTGCGGAGTCCTAAGTGAAACGCCCAGCCTAATTTTAACTTTAACTCCGCACTTTTTACTCCACACCCCCGCTTACAAAGTCGGTCAGTCGTGCCAATTCTAGTTATAGGTTAGCAAGGCGTAAAAGTTACAGGTTATCTTCCCCCTTTTCTAACCTTCAACCTACAACCTTCTAATCTTCAACGTTTCAAAAGCAATTAGCCAGGTATCGATAATGGCAACTCTACTCCCCACTCACCAAAACTCCCAGCCATCGAGCGATCAAAAATCTGGCTCCTTCGATATCCTCTATCCCTTGCGCCGTTGGTTAGATGGAATCCAGATTAAAAGCACCAAAATAGCTCAACTCATTTGCAAACTAATTCCTTTAGATTGCCCCTTTGAGCGAGATGTTATTTTGTTTGGTCGTACCCTGTTCCACATTCCCCCAATGTGCAAACTCAATCCCTTATATGACCAGTTTGTGGGATTGCGGTTTAGGGCTTTATCGTTCCTCTGTGAAGAGTGTATGAGGATGCCAAAAAATACCCCGGTTAATTGTTCTAATTGTTCGTTTTGTTCAAACGCTTAGTTGGGAATTTCTCATAGCTAGTCGCTCCTCGCCCTCATCGCACAGAGAAACATGAAAATCACCCAAGGCAAAATCAATGAGCTGCTCACTGAGCCAGGTTGCGAGCACAATCACCAAAAAAATGGGCAAAAGAAAAATAAATCTTGCACACAAGTAGCTCAGCCGGGAGCCGCTCAAGGTGGCTGCGCCTTTGACGGAGCAATGATTGCCTTAGTGCCAATCACCGATGCTGCTCATTTAGTACACGGCCCAATTGCCTGCGCTGGCAATTCCTGGGGGAGTCGCGGAAGTCTCTCCTCTGGCCCGATGCTTTATAAAATGGGCTTCACCACTGACTTGGGTGAAAACGATGTGATCTTCGGTGGAGAGAAAAAGCTCTACAAAGCCATCCTGGAAGTGCAACAGCGCTACCAACCCGAGGCGGTATTTGTCTACTCGACTTGTGTTACTGCCCTGATTGGCGACGACATCGACGCCGTCTGCCAAGCCGCTGCCAAGAAAACGGGCACTCCAGTCATCCCCGTCAATTCTCCTGGGTTCATCGGTAGCAAAAACCTGGGAAACCGCGTCGGCGGGGAGAGCCTTTTAGAGTATGTGGTGGGAACACAGGAGCCTGAGTCTACTACACCCTATGACATTAACCTGATTGGTGAATACAACATCGCGGGTGAAATGTGGGGGGTGACTCCGTTATTTGAGAAACTCGGTATCCGTGTTCTTGCCAAAATTACAGGTGATGGTCGATACAACCAGATTGCGTATTCCCACCGTGCCAAGCTCAACGTGATGATCTGCTCGAAAGCATTGATTAACATGGCGAGAAAGATGGAGGAACGGTATAGTATCCCTTACATCGAAGAATCGTTCTACGGTGTGGAGGATATGAACCGTTGTCTGCGAAACATTGCCCAGAAAATAGGTGATGCCGATTTGCAGGAGCGTGTCGAAAAGCTGATTGCCGAAGAAACAGCGGCTCTAGACAAAGCCTTAGCGCCCTATCGTGCCCGACTCAAGGGTAAGCGAGTAGTCCTTTATACCGGGGGTGTGAAGAGTTGGTCGATTATTTCAGCCGCGAAAGACTTGGGAATGGAGGTTGTCGCCACCAGCACCAAGAAAAGCACGGAGGAGGATAAAGCCCGCATCAAGGAGCTGTTGGGCAAAGACGGCATCATGATGGAAAAGGGCAACGCCCAGGAACTGTTGCGGGTAATTGACAAAACTAAGGCAGAT
>DATNQL010000005.1:0-3392 GCA_036704025.1 Stenomitos sp. | reverse complement strand
GATCTATGAGAGAGCCAGAGACCTACTCGGCTTAGATTCACAAAGACGTGTAGAAGGAGAATTGATCAAGAATATCCTCCGGATTGAGGGTCAAGAAAGAAAGGACGAGAACAAATTTGCCCAATGGTTAGAGGATGCTTTAAAGGGAAAAAGCGCCAAAGATCGCAAGCAATACTATCCGGATCGCACATTAATCTCCGGGGGAACTGAGCAACAACGCAGTGTGAATTTGTCGCTGAATACGATCGCCGATGCCAACGATGAGACGAAAGTGCGGGGGGCATTGGTGGTGATGGAAGACATCAGTGACGAGAAGCGGCTCAAGAGTACGATGTATCGCTACATGACTCAGGAGCTGGCAGAGGAATTGCTGAGGCTTGACGACACCAAATTAGGAGGCGATCGCAAAGAAGTTTCGATTCTCTTCTCCGATATTCGCGGCTACACCACCCTAACGGAAAGTTTAGAGGCCGAAGAGGTGGTGGGAATGCTCAATGAATATTTTGAGTCGATGGTCGAGGTGATTTTTAAATACAAAGGTACCCTCGATAAATACATCGGTGATGCCATCATGGCTGTTTTCGGATCTCCCTTACCTCTCAAAGACCATGCCTGGAGATCGGTGCAAACGGCTGTCGAAATGCGTCATCGTTTGGCAGAGTTCAATGAACGTCGCGTAGCCTGTAACAAGCCACAGATCAAAATTGGGATTGGGATCAATTCTGATAGCGTGATTAGTGGCAACATTGGCTCTAGTAAGCGGATGGAATTTACAGCCATTGGCGACGGTGTTAACCTAGGCTCTCGATTGGAAGGCGCGAGTAAGCAATACGGCTGTGATATCGTGATTAGCGAATATACCTTCCGACCCTGCGCCGACAAAATTTGGTACAGAGAACTGGATTGTATTCGCGTTAAAGGCAAGAACGATCCCGTCAAAATCTATGAAGTGATGGGGTTACGCACAGAGTCTATTTCTGAGCAAAAGCAGGAAATCATCGAGCTTTATCATAAAGGACGAGAGCATTACCTGAATCGGAAATTTACCCGTGCCATGACTGAGTTTGCCACCATTCTCGAAGATATTGATAAGGAAAATAAAGCAGCGGCATTACACTTGACGCGCTGTCAGCATTTTCTCCAAGCTCCTCCACCCGATGACTGGGATGGTGTCTGGACATTGACGGAAAAGTAGGATTAAAGACATTAAAAGCCCAGCCCGCCGCAGCGGGCTTTTTAGGTTTTAATTCCTAGTTTTCCGGATGCTCCTGGTTTTCCTGTCTACTGTGTTAGATGGCAACTGGGTGCGATGGATGAGGAAATTTTCATAAGGGGTGTGGGGTGTAGGGTGTAGGGTGTAGGGTGTGGAAATAGGCTTTCTTAAATGCGTCACAGCTTACTCCCTTCCCGCTCTAAGAATACCTATGCTGAGGGAGCTGGGGAAGCTGGGGAAGCTGGGGGAGCTGGGGGAGTGGAGAATAAGTAATCTTCTGGTGGGAAGGGAGTAAATCAACCGATAACGTTCAATCGGGTGTTGTAGCTTTTATAGTGGAGTGGTGCTGACTCGCTGGTAACATCTCAAAGCAAAGCTAGCCATTTTCAGCAGCGTGTAGACTAGCGTAGGCTCGTTTTTTTAATTAAGCTCATGGGTGAGCGAATCATCCTCGTCTACTGACAGGAACACCGTGGGATGTTATCGATGCTATGTAAGCCTTTTGATGAAACGGAAAGTCTGCTGATTAGCTCATAACGCTCTGATCAGCAACAAGCTTTCCCCTCAGGATGTCCCTGGTTACTCAATAAGCTGCCAAATGTGATGACCACCTCTGGTTACAACTTGAAACGAGTTATTTAAGATACAATGGCAAGCCTGAAGTGGAGCCATGACAATAGAGTTGAAGGTGTAGAGACAAAAATTTCGGTTGGAGAAAAGCACTAAACGCTCAAACCAACCTCAACCACAGGGGATCAAGGTGCTATATCGCGTCGTGTTTACATATTCGTTGTGAGTGGTCAGATACGTGAAAGTGACGAGTGGGGAGTTAATTCAAAACTCAAAAGAAACGACGTCCCTCTTAACCAAGGCAACTCAAGATGGGATTCCAGCTTCGGTTCCTGAAACAAACTCCAAGCTAGGGCTAAGAAGGTTGTGGCACTTCAGTCGCGCTGTGTTTAGGCGTCCTGTTGTCATAGCTAGTCTGACTGTTATGGGTTTGCTGCTGGTGGGTCGGCAGCTACGTTTGTTGGAGCCTTTAGAGCTGACAGCTTTCGATTATATGATGCAGCTACGACCAGCGCTACCACTCGATGATCGCCTGCTGATCGTGGAGGGGACAGAGGCGGATATTCAATCCTATGGGTTCCCCCTGAAGGATGCCTTGCTCAATCAGCTCATGGCTAAGCTGGAGAAGCATCAACCCGCCGTCATTGGTTTGGATATCTATCGGGATATTGCCTATCCCCCCGGTCATGTTGAATTTTCAACGCGCCTCAAAAATAGCGATCGCATCGTTCCCGTTTGCAAACTCAGCGATTCCGATAACCCTGGTACACCCCCTCCCCCAGGAGTTCCCATCGAACGTGTGGGCTTCAGTGACTTTTCGGTAGATGCCAAAAGTGTAGTTCGGCGGGCTTTACTCTTTGGCGACCCACCGAAGAATTCTCGCTGCATGAGTGACTCCGCGTTCAGCTTTCAACTCGCACGACGCTACTTAGAACAAAAGGGAATACAGCCCAAACTAACCCCACAACAACACCTCCAACTAGGTAAAGCGAGCTTTAAGCCCCTCGAACCGAATGATGGAGGCTACCAACAGGCCGATACTGGGGGCTACCAGATTCTTTTGAATTACCGCTCTGGAGGCGCGCTGGCGCGAAGCGTGACCTTAACAGATGTTTTGCAAGACCGAGTAGACCCTAACTGGATCAAAAACCGCATTGTTCTGATTGGTCTCACCGCTCCTAGCCTGAATGATCTCCTCTATACCCCCTATAGTACGGGTCAGCAACGCTTCGAGAGAACCCCAGGAGTTGTGATTCATGGTCAAATTGCCAGCCAATTGCTCAGTAGTGCCCTTGATGGACGCTCCCTATTTTGGTTCTGGCCCGAGTGGGGAGAAGTCTTGTGGATTTGGGCGTGGTCAATCGCGGGTGGGGTCGTGGTGCGGGTTGTCCGTCACCCCGGACAGCAAGCTATGGCTGAGATTGGAGCATTTAGTTTGTTGTTAGGGAGTTCCTTCTTGCTTTTTTTGGGAGCTGGATGGATTCCCCTGGTAGCCCCCGCTGTGGCTTTAATTTTGTCCAGTACTGGGGTGATTGCTTACAACGCTTACGAGGCTGAGCAAGAAAAGCGCAAAGCGGATGAAGAGCGCCGTTACATTGAAGCCAAAGCG
>DATNQL010000004.1:0-7604 GCA_036704025.1 Stenomitos sp. | reverse complement strand
TCTTGCGAGTTGCATTTAATAATGGCAGCATCTACCAATATCGAGATGTACCCAAGAATGTGTACCACGACATGAAGATTGCACCGTCTGTCGGACAATACTTTAATACACACATTCGGGAGAAATACGGTCAAGATCGAGAATTTTGAAGCCGTTTAGGGGCAGAGCCGCCTATGCCCCTCAAAACACCTTCCACTTAATTGGAAACTTCTGCTAATTCGATCACGCGACCATCCAAATCTTTGACCAAAAAATTGAGAGGCTTCTCGGTACGAACTTTATATTTAAGGCGCTGCATTTGCACTCGCATCAATACTTGTTCTAAGCAGTCATGGTCGAAGCAAACGTGGCGTTGTTGATTTTTCTTACCCAGGCTGGCTCCAGAGATCACATGTAACTGAGTATTCTTTCTGAGTTGATACCACAACCCATCAGCACCTCTGAGCTTAGTGGCACTAGTGCCTCCCAAGTTCGCCGTTGACATGTAAAGGGGGTCCAGCGTACTAGTCCCCAAGGTTTGCTCGTAGTTGTAATAGTAATGTAAAGGAACTTCCGCCGCTGCCAAATTGAGCAGACCTTCATAGAACTGTCGCGCTATCTCTAAATCCGACACCATGATGGTGTGTACTTTCGGGGCACTGGTGAGAAACATCCACATGGCACCTGCATAGGCGACCAATAGCATCACCATAATGCCCTGGGTGGAGAATAGGCTATCCAAAGGAAGACCGGGCAAAAATGAACCCAGAGGTAGGGACTCAAATAGTAAGGAAATAAAATTCACGGATAGAATCATGAACTGAAAATGCGTGATAATCCGATTTTAACTGTGATGGCTCTGTTGTCCTGTTATCCGTAAAATTATTAGCACAAGACTTGTTCTTAGATGTTACTCATTTTACCGAAGTTCCATCATCCCTCTGTCCCAATCTCGCTTGAAGCCCTCAGTTGTGGATAGAAGTCCATGTTAAGGCGTGTCAATCAACCAAGTATCTCTGCCTAGGCGTATGGAGAGTGTCAAAGGTGATAGATATAGTAAGAAGCATCTGTTCTAAATCCCTGAGTCCAGTTGTAAATTAAAGATTGTGCAAATCCCCCATTTTTCCGAATCCAATCACCCGATTGTCAAATCGTTGTTTCATCACAGCGATCAGGAATTGCTGACCCTGTTTCAGCGTCATCCAGAGCAGGGGAAGTATTTCACTGCCATTTTCTGTCGCTACAGCCCGATTGTCTATACATTAATTCGGCACTCGGCGCGATCGCCGGTGCAGGCTGAATATCTGTTTGCTCTGACTTGGCGTCACATCTTCTACGAACTCAGCGGCTTAGATTTACGTTACGAAAGTGCTCCGGGGACGAGTTCCTTTCAAAACTGGTTGATCAATATGACCGCTTTCTGTATTAATCAAGCCGATTTGCCCCCAGTAGAGGAAATTCACTACGATCTCAAGGCGGCACCGCCACCGTTCTGGTGCTACCTGGAACAAGCCTTAGAGCAACTCCAACCCGTGATGCGGTTGATGGTGATTATGGCTCAGACGTTCCACTGGAGCGAAACACGCATTGCCGCTTATTTGCAAGCGGAGGGAGAAGTGGTTTCACCCGCCCAAGTCAGAACTCAGCTCCAAAAAGGCTATCAAACTTTGGAAACAGCCTTACCAGAGGATATTCGCTTGATTTATTTAGCTCAGGCGGCTTCTCTACAGGCGAATTCCCCAGTGAATGCTCTATCTGTATAGAGAAAATTACCAGGCGTGTCAGAAGCGAAGAGCTGATGAGGTCGGTAAACTTTAGCAACCAGGGACAATGTGATGAATAAAGAGGGTTTGTCAGTTGTGAACCATACCACAGGAGTGATTAAAAGTAGCTTGCACCTCACCTCTGGCATCTGTAGTCACAATCCGTTCGGGCATCAAGATTCTGGTTCCCAGAGCAAACGGCAGACTCGTTTTTACACCGTGGTCGCCCTAACCCTGAACACATTAATCCTCACCACCAGTACGGGAGTCAAAGCTCAATTTGTCTCTCCAGATGTTCCGCCTGCTGAACTCCAAGAACAACTGGATGCCCCTTTAAATCATGGGATGCAAGGAGAAGATCGAAATCAGGCCGATTTACTCATGCGCTTAGGAGGACAGGCGCAGGCGCAGGGGAATTATGAGAAAGCGATCGCCCATTGGGTACAGGCACTCGACCTTTATCAACGAATGGGTGACGTTGAGGGCGAGGGTCTGACTTACGACTACATCGGGGTAACCTATGCGAAAATGGGACGCTATCGGCAAGCCGAAGATGCCCTACGACGGCGACTCGGCATTGCCCGATCTCGCCGAGATTTCCAAGGACAGATTTATGGATTGAATAACTTGGGTACGATTTTGCTGGAATCCGGCAGTCCTGACTCCGCCCAGGAAACCTTTACAGAAGCCCTAACGATTGCTCGTAGTGTCCAGAATAAAGCCGGTGAGGGCTTAAGTTTGAGTAACTTGGGTTTAGCAGCAGCAGCCAGGGGCCGTTATTTTGAGGCGATTAAGCGTTACGAAGCGGCTTTGGTTTTGCGACGTCGGTCGGACGATGCTGTCGGAGAAGCCAATACACGCAATAATTTGGCAGATGCCTATCGCGCTGTCCACCTTTACAGGGATGCCTTAATCACCTATCAAGGCGGATTGCGAGTGGCACAAGCGACGCGGGATATTCCCAATCAGTTTCGTGCCCTCCGGGGTCTTGTGCAATCTTATAGCGCCATGAAGCAGTATCCGGTAGCACTCAAAGTTCTCGAACAACACAAAACTTTAGCCCAAAAAGAGGCAAATCAGCGAGAACAACTACTCTCGCTGAGGTTAGCGGCTCAACTCTATAGAGTGACAGGGGATTTGGTTAATGCTCGGATGCTCTATGAAGAAGCGATCGCCCTGGCGAATGCATTAGGAGAAACTCAAGAAGAAGCCTTTTTACGAGATGATTTGACTCAAATCATTTATGCATTACCCAGGCTCTAATCTTGCTCATTTGGCTCCATTCAAATTTCTATTTACTTTAATCTAAACACATCCGCATAAACGCTATGCGGTTTAACGAGCCTTGCCTCATCCGGTGAATCATAAACGACAAAAAGTGAATCTGGCTCACCTAAACAAGGCAATAGTGCCAATCCCTCAGCATGATCGGCCCCTACATTAAACGGTAAGTGAAATAAAAGCTCCAAATCTTCTGATTCTTGACTCGATAGGCTGTTGCTAGGATGCTCTAGGGCATTTTTCAGCCGGAAGATACGCAGGGAACCTTCCAAATCCATCGTTGGACCTGCCAGAATGATTAAATCGTCACCTTTCAAACAGAGTTCCCGTACACCCAAGCCATTCAGGTTGACAAAGTGTTTTTTGTAGAGCTTTCCTTGTTCACCAATCTGTTTTAAGGTTAAGACGCCTGGTTGTTTTTCTTCAACTTCTATCTCCACAATAATCGCCCAGCCTCGGAGTACAGGCCCCCGAAATCCTAGAAAAATTTTATCTTTATGAACGGCTAGTCCTTCAATATCAAAGCCATTTTCTTTGCTGGGAAGGGGAAAGGTTAAAAATGGACCTAAGTGGCAGTCATCTTTGAGCGCTTCAATCAGAATATTCTCGTCTTCTGTTTTTTGTAAACAGGCCGCTGTCAATTTTTGATCGGGATGCTCAGGCCGCGACGCAGTTTTTAATAATTCTCCATTAATAACAGGAATACGAGCGATTAAATAACGGTTCGGCTCAGCTTTTATAGTGGCGAGTCTATCCAAATCTTTCTGAGGATTTTTTCCTTTGGCCTTTTTCCGCTTTGTACTGTGGGAACCGGTTAACCAAAGATAATTATTTGCATAATCCATCCCTTCGATATCGATTTCATCCTCCTGATTAAAGAGTTCGACGAAATCTCCAATCGAAAACGACTGATGTTTTCCATAGATATAAGGCTTAATCAGAGATAACCGCTCAACGGTTATTCCTTCATCGGAACCAAGCCATAAGCTACCATCGGGAGTAAACGCAGCAGCAGATAGGTTCCCAACCATATCTTCGGCTGGCTCGTCAAAACGCAGGAGTACACGTGTTAATAAAAATGGTTTGGACACAATAAAATTATCTTTTTAGGATTTTGCAGGATTACAGATTACTGCCAGTTTATCCCAAAGCCATCCTTGGCTCTCTAAAAGAAAGCTAAATTTTCTAAATTACTATATATACCTGTTAGCGTTATATCTTGCTTCAGCTTACCGCTTTCAGCCAGTTGTTGAGGCGGCTATAAAGTGATTGAGCAACTTGTGTGAGCTGGTGCTTGCGATACCACTTCTGGAAGGCTCTTTCATATTGTTCACCCTGTAATTGATAGGTATCCCAAGCATTCAGTCCCAGCCCAAGCCCCCAAAACAATAAAATATATAACGACCAAGACAGTTGTCCCGCCGTGAGTAGGTTTAGACAAACTAAAAAAAGATTAACAATTAAATACTTGCCGAAACGTCTTTTGAGTTGGCTGCGTCGATATAAATTAAATTCTTGATGCGTTCGCTGCTGTTGTTGCTGGAGCAGCCACTCCTGTTCTGCCTGGAGCAAGCTTTCAGTAGAAATACTTAATTCAGCGGCAATTTCCAGAAGCTGTTCGCGGGAAAATTCTCCCCCGTCAGTCTGACGAGCGATCGCCAGATTCAGGATCTGCTGAATGTCTTCTTGCTGGTAAGAGCGGGATATTTTGCTTTCAAAGACAGTCATAATCTAATCAGTTATTCATAAAGGGTTTTTTCTAGGGTAAGAACATGATGCCATTCAAGGCACTCAGGAGTTGTTCTTATTTTATTATGCCGATATCAACCAGGATGTTCCAGATAACCTGAATGCCCAAAACCGACCCCTAGGGTTCGGTTCTTACGACAATTGATAGATGAATAAAGGTTTTACATTTCGTTACGATAGAAACATGGCAAGAGACGAAATGAACTAAAGGAAAAGTCTTAAATCAAAAGATTTGAGGGAGCGCTTATGAACGGTAGTATTCGAGTTGGTAACTTATTTGGTATTCCTTTTTATGTGCATCCATCCTGGTTTTTAGTCTTGGGTTTGGTCACTTTTAGCTATGGAGGTCAACTCTCAGCTATTTTTCCAGGATTGGCTGGTGGATCAGCCTTTCTTCTCGGATTTGTTGCAGCCTTATGCTTATTTGCCTCTGTCCTAGCTCATGAATTGGGTCATAGCTTTGTGGCTCTTTGGCAGGGAATTGAGGTTAAATCTATCAGCTTATTTCTGTTTGGGGGTCTAGCGGCGTTGGAGAAGGAGTCAGAAACTCCCGCTCAATCCTTTTGGGTCGCGATCGCCGGACCATTGGTCAGTCTCTTGCTATTCGGTCTGTTCACCGCGATTGGCATCGGCACCCCGATTACAGGGCCGTTAGCCGCCATGGTTAGACTGCTGGCTTACATTAACTTAATGCTGGCCTTATTTAATCTGATTCCTGGCTTACCTCTAGATGGTGGCAACATCCTGAAGTCTGTGGTGTGGAAAGTCACGGGTAATCCTTATAAAGGTGTTGTTTTTGCCAGCCGCGTCGGTCAGTTTTTAGGTTGGATTGGCATTAGCTTAGGATTACTTGCCGTCTTGGGAATTAGCCAAATCGGTAGCTTCTGGACTCTGTTAATTGGTTGGTTCTTGCTACAAAATGCAGGTTCCTCTGCCCAATTTGCCAGAATCCAAGATAAGTTATTGGGCTTAACTGCTGAAGATGCCGTGATTCCCAATAGCCCGATTGTATCGGCTGACTTATCTCTGCGGGAGTTTGCCAATAACTACATCATTGGTAAAGCAGAATGGCACAAGTTCTTAGTCACGGATGAGGATGGTCAATTGTTGGGTGCGATCGCCGTCGAGGACATGAGAACGGTACCAACCTCCCACTGGAATGAAACCCTTGTCAAAGAACTGATGCGCCCTGTTGATTGCTCCGCCACCGTGAAATCCGATCAATCTCTTTTAGAAGTTGTGACCCTTTTGGAGCAAGAAAAACTGACTCAACTGCCTGTTATTCGTGATAATGGTGTGCTAGTCGGAATTCTTGAAAAAGCGTCCATTATTCGCCTACTGGAGCAAAGAACACAAGTGAAACCGGCTTAACGAGCGAGTTCTTCCCAGACGTGATTACCCTTAGCTTGAAACTCCTAGCCTCCTTAATTTCAGGGAGGCTTTTGTTGGCTTAGGTATAAGAGAGTCACCTGAACCACAGCCGCTCGTTAAAGTAACCAGCTTTTACTAGCAAAATCAGCCGGCTTTTCACTTTCTTTTTGAATCGGTCTCCGTGGTCTGTGTTCGGGTTCTCTCTGTTCTTGTATTTTAAGGTTTACCTTTTCTTCCTTGTTTTCTTTAATTTCGTTGGCTTTTTTCAGGGTAGTAATTTCTTGAATCAGCTTTTCATTCGTTTGAGCTAGTTGAACAGCGGCTGCTTTAGCTTTTTCTAACTCTTTACTAAGCTGAGTTATTTTTTCGAGGTCTTTTTGTTGCTTCTGCATCGATTCTTTTTGCTCCTCTAACTCAAATTGTAAATCTACAATTTTTTGTTGAAGAGAGTCTTCTCTCTTTTTGGCGGTTTCGAGAGCATCCTTTAATTCAGTCAACGTTTTTTCCTGCTCTTGGGTTTCCTGTTCCGCTTCCTTCAGTTTCGCTTTTAACTGAGTGAGGGTTGCTTCTAACTCTGCCTTAGTGGGTGCCGAGCGTTTAGTACGAAAGTTGCTTTGTGAATTCATTTTTACAAGTTAATAATGCAAAGATGGGTTAGGCTTTGCATATTTAAAGTTCAAACAAGCTTAGCTGGCACTTAAGGGCAGTTAATCTCTACAATTACATTTACCTTGTGACAGTCAGGAATGAGTGATGACTGGATTAAGTGTCAGTTTGAGCCAGTAAAGTCCGGTCTTGTTCTATGCCTGTAGTTGATAACTATCAATGCATACTCTGCCTAATTTTACTATCTTATGGCCTGTGATTGTCCTAATTCTCTTGATTTTGTTCTTGCAGATGCCTAACCCCCCATTCATGCATTGAATCAATAATGGGTTTCAGGCTTTCGCCTAACGGGGTGAGAGAGTATTCCACTTTGGGAGGAACCTGCAAATAAACCTCCCGATGAATGATGCCATCGTGTTCCATCTCTCGGAGTTGTTGCGTCAGCATTTTTTGGGTAATGCCGTGCAAAGCGCGATGCAACTGACCAAAACGCTGTACGCCCTGAAATAACTCTCGAAGAATCAAGACTTTCCAGCGTCCGCCAATAACCTCTAGGGTTCTTTCTACCGGACAACTTGCTCTCTCGGTACTAACGACTTGAGCTTCCATAGTATCTTTTTGGGTACTACCTTACTTTAAAGTGCATACTTTCCATAATAACCTTACTAAGTTTAAAGTAGAAATATACAAAAAAGGCAATAAGGAAAAGATGAAGGAAAAAAGATAAAAGATTCTTTGACGCTTCATTTTCCTGGCATCAATTTTTTAAGGAGAACACCATGAGTGAGCCTGTTATTGCTGATAAAAAGCCTGCTCTGATTGAATTAGAAACAGGGACTTATTACTGGTGTAAGT
>DATNQL010000003.1:0-3895 GCA_036704025.1 Stenomitos sp. | reverse complement strand
AA
This sequence comes from Stenomitos sp., assembly GCA_036704025.1. Lineage (GTDB taxonomy): Bacteria > Cyanobacteriota > Cyanobacteriia > Cyanobacteriales > Coleofasciculaceae > Allocoleopsis. The sequence continues at coordinate 3,893 of DATNQL010000003.1, read as the reverse complement.
ATAGTGGCTGGACATATCAGCGACTTGGTGAGTTCTTCCGCATGAATCCGAAGTCTGTATGGGAAATTTACGTTAGAGAGGTTGAGAGAACGGGGCGGTAGGTGTGGGGGTTATCCCCAGCCACCGCCCTTGATTGTTTATGGGGGATATGATAAAGTGATTTCAGTGAGATGAACTTTGACAACTGAACCCCAAACATTGACCTGTATACGCCGCTGATCAGTTACAGAGATAATCTGGTCGGCACAATATACAAGTCAAAATCTCTGAGGGATTCTAGAATGCTCGTATTTAGCCTCCAGCAGGCCATACAGTTGATAGAATGCCGCAATAAAGGTATATTGCGCCATTTCAACAACTCGCCTGTTAGAAACGATTTAAAGGCTTAAAACGACATTTAGGAAAACCTCGGAGAAATCCGAGGCTTTTTTTATGCCTCGACTTGTCGGTGCTTATTACTAACCAACAAAGCTATGTACGGATCACTATCCGATGAAGATGTGGGCATGAAAAGACGTTCAAACATGCCAAAAGGGGTCGATATGGTCGGCCTGGGTATTCAAAGCCCTGAAGAACGGTTAAAGGAGTTTGAAGCGCTTATTGAAGAGGGAATGACTGAGCATGATTGCCACGCTGGGCCAGAAAGTGGTTGCGAAGGGTGCAAGTTCATTCAAGAAGATGATGGGGCTATTAGTCGAGCTGCAGACCATCACAAGCGACAAATGGACTTGATTAAAGACCTAATCAAATAGTATGGCCGAAAAGAAAAAGACCCTTGCAGAAAAGGCCGTGAGCATTAAGGGCAAAAAATACGTCTTAGTCGCTGACAGGGTACTGGCCTTTAACGAGGCCTACCCTAACGGCTCGATCAAGACAGAAATGCTTACGCCGATTGAATCCCAGCATGTGTTCTTCCGAGCGGTTATTACGCCGGACACAGCAAAGCCTGAACGTACCTTTAACGCTTACTCTCAGGCCATTGTCGGAGACGGCATGGTGAACAAAACCGCTGCATGGGAAAACGCTGAGACTTCCGCTGTAGGCCGTGCCCTGGCCTTTATGGGAATCGGAGTGTTAGAGGGTATTGCCTCTGCTGATGAAATCAACAAGGCAAAAGCTCCAGTTAAACAATACACCTTAAACAAAGCAGATGACGGGGTTCAGCAAGTTGGAAAGCCATGCGCTTACTGCCACAAAACTCACTTTGGCCAATACGACAAATGCCGAGACTGCTGGCAGGAAGAACAGGCTACAGGAATGAAGAAAAAGAAACTCCCTGTAAAAACTCCAGCTGTTCCAGCACTTACAGACGACCCATTCGAGGGCATTAAAGAACCCTCCTACTAATTGAAAAATCACTTACCCAATATGAAAACACAAAAGACCTGGATTCAGATCAATGGCAAGAAGAACACCCCAAAGTATCGAACAAACTGTTTGGTGGTAGTGGGAGTAGCTCTCTTCCTTTGCTCTCTCGGTTACATGACGGCCTAAGCCCTTTTGGGCTGGCCTGGCGGCGAGATGCGGTGTTTGCGTGGTAGCTTGTCATCGCCTTTCCCCGTCAGGTTAGTTCAAAAGATATGGATGAAGAACGCAAAGCATTTCTGAGAACTATTTGGGCTAAGTACAAGCCTGAGGCGTGGTACGGCTTGTTTAAAGAGGGTCAGATCACGTCTAACGAGTTTATCTTCCTCTGGAGACAGAAGGTGAAGAGTGAAGATAAGACGATTGAACAGGTGGCTAAAGACTTTGGTGGTGAGGTTGTTTCTTGAAAGCTGATAGCCAAAAAACAACAAGCGACGTAATGGGGTTATTCGTCCTCCCCAGAATGGCTATCGGCTTTGAGGAGGCAAACTTGCTTCTTGAAATCTGGTGATTCGGTCATACCTAGCGGCAAACAGGTTTCTTGCTTATGCAAGGTGCTTCTAGGTTTGTCCTATCACTGGATTTGAGGAAGTAATCACGAGTACACAAAAGATTGTTCTTTCTTTTGGCTGGCGATCTAGCAAAGCTAGATGAACGTACTAGCGCTTTTGTTCGACTATGCGCTGGACTCGTTTATTCCACTCGCTAGCCAAGAGAGCGAATAAGCTCAATGTTCTTTCCTCCGAGTTGGGGATGTAGGTTCGAGCCCTACCCGGTTTCCTAGGATAAAGCCGGTGACTGAATGGTGAGGTACCCAGCTCGGAGGAGCGAAAGCTCAATGTTCTTTCAAATCTTATACATAGAGTGCTGAGAATGGCGGACAGTGAGCCGTAAATAGAAGATAGCGTCTATTCATTTAGACAGGTGTGTCATATGGCGCATCGAGCCTACTATCGGGCCTTAATCTCAGGGTCAAACCCCTGCTTCTCAGCATTCTGCATATAAGAGCTTAGAGATTGTTTCTTCAAAGATGGAGGTAGCTCAACTAGCAGAGCGCCTTGCTAATACCTCGGAAAGTGCAGGTGCGAATCCTGCCCTCCATCTTTAAGGACGCAATCACGAGTACATAGAAGGCCTGTTTCGTTCAACCTTAGACGAGAGTTGAGCAAAATATTCCTTCGAGGTTTACAAACATCAACCAATCTCAAAATCCGGTTGACAACTGTAAACCACAATCTTTTTCTAAACTGGCTTTCCCTTAAGGCTACCAGTCTAACAACAAACCTTACCCCTAGAGGTATTCAAAGCTTAGTGGAGGCTCTGCCCACGGTAACACGTGCCAACAGCCGACCTGCTTTGCATATCTCTAGTAACAGCTCAAGCCTTGGGCTTAAATCCGTAACCCTATAAATCGGATACCAGAGTTCCTGGTCAGGGAGACTTTCAAGGCAAAGCTCTTGAGAAAGAAAAAGACTTTAGCGGATACCCTAGCAGGGAGAATGGTCGAGATCTTATGTAGGACATTTGTAGGACATCTATGGTTATCAGAACGAGAGTAGAGCCAGAAACAAAGGAGATCATGGATGAGGTCTACGAGAAAGAGGGGCTTACTTGGGACAGGTTGTTTAAAAAGGTGTTTGAAGAATTTAAGAACAAAGATTTATGACCAAAACAAAATCAATCCTTATCCTGGCTTCTATCTCAGTCTTGGTATTCGCACAAAAAGGCGATGCTTCAAACATTGTCCTAGCGGAGCAGGTAGACGCTATGGAGGCCGTGACGATGGTTGAGTTTGATCCTTGCGGACTTGAGGCGGTTATCTGCGACTGGGAGCTGACAGTAAAAGACAAGATTGTGATGGCGGCTAGAGAGGCTGGGTATACGGATGTAAGCGTGGTGCTGGCGGTAAGTTTTTGTGAAAGCTCGTGGAATGAAAAGGCGGTTGGAAAGGTGGATAAGCGTGACAGGGGCGTTTTTCAAATCAATAGCCGCTGGAATCCAGACGTTACAGATGAATGTGCATTTGACGCTGAGTGCTCTACAAAATGGTTTATTAACGAACTTAATAATAACCGGCTGTGGAAGTGGAAAGCATCACAACCATGCTGGGAAAAATAAATCTATGAAAAAAGCCAAACGCTTGTCTCTGGCTCAAATCTTAGAAGCTCATTTAAAAGAACGTCCAAACCGCTGGCTACATGGAGGAGACATAGAGAAACTAGCTCAGTCCTGGGGGTATGAAGCAGAGACAGGAAAAAGACGGATGAGGGAGCTGACGCAGAAAAACCACCCAGACTACAACCCAAGGATCAGGGATAGCTACAAGAAGGGGTCAATTTTATACGCTTATATTTAGAAGTAGGTATGTGTCAAAGGTGTTTACCTGACGGGCGGCCTGTGGAGGCGATATATCCCGACCTAGACAAAATCGTCTCAGACTATGAACTCATCATGGATAATCTGAGAAGAGAGATGGAGGGGCAACCTAGAAAGCCTATTGATAAGAAGCTGTTAACTGACCCTTTGGG
>DATNQL010000002.1:0-2123 GCA_036704025.1 Stenomitos sp. | reverse complement strand
CACCATGCAAGATTTCACCCCAAAGTATTCCAAGGCTTCCACATGGCAATCCGTGAGGCCGCCATTGTAAACATCATCAACCACCAAAGGTTCGTTGTTGCGGAAGCGACCGCCTTGATGTTCTTGCAAATAGGGGTCTTCCCATCCACTGCCGACCAGTTTGGGCCAGCCTCCCGTCTCCGACTCCACCACGAAATCACCGAAATAGTCGGGACGGAATTTGTAAATCGTGATGCGTTCGATATCTAAGAGTTTGCGGACTTCTTGTGCTGTTGTCGCCAAAATACTATTGATGTCCAGGCTCTTGCGAATCTTTTCAATCACCAGATTGACGGCTCGCTCTGCTTGTGATTCTTTAGCTGCTACCTCCGCCTGTTTTTGGATTTGAGCCTGAAATTCCCAGAACTGTAGGGATGTCGTCAGCTCGGTGACCACCTGGTACAGCAGACGAATTTCCGCTTCCTGCCAGCGTCGGGAAACTCCGGAGCAGTGCTGCACGGCGAGTAAGCCCCACACTTGCCCCTGTATAAAAATGGGCAGACTTAGGCTGGCTTTAACTTGAAACTTTTGTAGTAATTGGAGTTGATAGGGGGTTGGAGCTTTTTGGTAGACATGCTCTAGGGCGACGACTTGCTGTTGTTGATACTCCTGTCTGTTCTCGGCACCTAATGCGATCGCAGGCAGAGTTTCTCCCAACGTCGGCGTATAGCCACCCGCCATCAACTCGGCGACGACCGTACCTTGATTATCGCTGTGGAATTGGTAGATTAACGCTCGGTCTACCTGTAAATGCTGACCAACCTCAGTTACTGTCATCCTGAGCAAAGCATCTTGATGGGTCGCTTGGCGCATTTGATTCGCCAGGGTTGACAACCACTTCCGCTCATGCTTGAAGTATTGCTCGTCAAAATGGCCTGTGAATCCTCTAGGTGGTTGATTGTCTTGATGGAGACTGGGTGATGAATCGAGTTGGGACTCAAGAGGGGGTATCGGCTGGGAGCGATCGCGTTCTGGCGACATTAGTACTAGCTCCTCTGGGGTTAGCTCTGGCTCACCCCCCAATCTCGACTGTGCCATAGCTGCGGTATTCGGTTCAGTCTCTACGTTAAAAACATCGGCGCTAGGGTTAGCCACCTCTAAAGCGTCAACGGCACCGGAGCTACCAGGAATTCCGTTCGGGTGATTGTGACTGAGATCTGTCATAGTTTATGGGCTTTTGGATTCAAAGGGTGGAAATTTGCACAGCAAGCTCCAACAGCAGCCGAGCATTTTTTGGCGGCTAACTGTTGTTTTTGGATATCAACGTTAAAGCTGTGTGTTGTTACAAAGAAAGGCAGATGGCAGAAGGACGAACCACTCCAGGCGCAGAGAGCGCAGAGGAAGAGATAGGTAATTTTCGAGTGGGCAGGGAGTAAAAACGTGGGAGCCTAAAAGCGCTCTGCCTTTTGCCTTCTGCCTTCTGCTATATCAGCAATCCCTCTGCCACAAGGGATACTGAGCAATGGCATTGACATCTAAGACCGTACCGTTGTCCCCGCGCAGTGCCCCCAAGACAAAAGGCAAGAGTTTAGCAGGAAATAAACCAGGGGCAACGGGTTGGAGTTGCTGTAAGTCGTGTAACTCGATGTCGTTGACTTGTTGCACCACGAGGCCGACCGACTGCCCCTGAACCTGAACCACCATGACTGTCGGAGGCACCAACAGGGGTTGTTGCCGAAACAAGGGGGGACATCCCACCAGATGGTTGAGGTCTATGAGCCAAATCATTGCTCCCCGCCAATTGCAAATTCCTAAAACCTGACTGGGCATTGCAGGGACTGGGAGAATTTCTGCCACATTCAACCTAAAAATTTCCGTGATTTGTTCTAGGGGTAGCAGCGCACTGTCTTCAACACCCAAGGGAAAGCGAAGCAAGCGTTGGCGTGTTTCCGGAGGCAGGGGAGCTTCAGATAGGAAGTCTAACGTTAGCCCGTCAAGGTGGGTTACTGTTTGCCCAAAATCAAGCGAGTTCAGCATGAATTCCTTTTCCTCATCACCTAATAAACGGAAGTCAATTGCTGGATGGTTTGCATGAGTGCTTGCTGATCGATCGGCTTCGGGATGTAGGCATCGGCTCCCAGCAT
>DATNQL010000001.1:0-2733 GCA_036704025.1 Stenomitos sp. | reverse complement strand
CTTCAGCGAATGCAATATGAGCGGCTTGCCTATTTGGCAAAGCCGCTCTTGCCGAGAGCGTACAAGGCATTGCTTTATTCCTTTGTTTGAATTTTGGGGAAAGTGCTAGGTGTGGCGAAACACTTGATTTTGTTACATCTTTATCATAGCACAAAAAGAAACATTGTGTGTTGTAATGAGCTAAAAAATATCAATATGTGAGAAGAATCGCTCAAAAAATCTCTTTTTTTATGTTGATGCAATCGATGCATTTAGTGTTTTTTTCAACGATTCGGCGGCGCAAGTCCCCATTCTTGTGAGAAGGCCGTGAGAAGAGTCGCCTAATATCCAATTGAAAACAGGCTCTAGTCCTAAAACTGACAAACGACCAAATGTAAGGTTTTGTATCAAAAATACTGTTTTGCATAAAATTGACTCCTTCTCGTTGACAGAGGATTAGAAGATTTCAAGCTCCTGATTACTCAAGAGGTTCTCGTGATGTCTGGGCTTGATGCTTCTTAGTGAAAAAGCTTATGACGCTTCACACACAAGGAGAAACAATTATGAATTGGTTTGGTGGCTCTACCAAAAAGCGTTCCCAGCAGCAACGGTCAAAATCTCATCAATCAAGAAAGCAGGTACCGCAGCAAACTTTTATCCTAGAACCCTTAATTACCCCCAGTGGATTAGTCGATAGCATTGATCATACCCCGCATCCACTAGATGTAGACTTGCACACCACAGAGTTACCTGACGTTCATCTCCCTGAAATCGATGTGACTCATATCCCCGATGCCACTCACCCAGTCATCGAGGCCGTTGAAATTCATCCCTTAACTGAAATCGGGAGCGAGCCTCATTCCCTAACCAACCTTCCTCAGGCACCAGAAGATTATTCTGTTGAGACAAACCCTGATGTCTTCGAGCTTAGCGACTACCCAGTTGAGACCGAACACTCTCTTAATGAGTCTTCTACCGAGCATCAGCTTGACCTGGAAACACCAGAGTCTCAAGCCGTCGAAACTCATACTGATGTTTCTAGCACAGGCGACTACTCGGTTCTGGCTGACCACACCGTAGAGGTACCCATTGCTGACCACGAGCTTGACCCCCTCCCTTTCCTGCACACCACATCGGCAAGTGTTGGTCATTCGGATGGTACCTCCGTTGCCGGAACAACACCGGCACAGCTTGATTCAACCTTTACCTCTGGTGTTTTCACTGTCGGGGCGAAGGGTGAAGTCAGCTTCGATTACTTGTTTGATGGGGGTGCTTACGAGGGACAGGTAGCCATCTTTAACCTGAATGGCATGGAGCATTTTGTCCCTGGTTCTGAGGAATTCATGCATGAAGCAGCGAATCGTGCCTTAAGTAACTCCAACTTGGGTCATATTGTAATGTCCGATGCTACAGAAGGGGCGCGATTCAGTGGGTCTCTGCCCTGGGAAGGTGGCTTCAATTCTGGGGAATACCAGGGTGTAACAACCTTCTCCATGAATCCTGGGGACAAGTTTGGCATCATGCTCGTTCCTAATGGGACAGTACAGCAAGTGTGGGATGGGGAGAATTGTGGGGATGTGCATCCGTTGTTTTCCATGACAACGGCTAACCCCAATGAAGCGTTCCATGTTGGTCAAATTGCTGATGTCAACGGACATGGCAATACCTTTGTCATGGAAGATTTGCGGATGGATGGTCATTCTGATAAAGATTACAACGACATCATCTTCCAAGTGCGAGGTGCAACGGGTCAGGCAGTACATCTCGATGATGTGATTAACCCCGATCTTGACTGGCGAATGACTGAACTGGGTGAGAAGTTGATGGAATACATCAAGCCGCCAGCAAATCAGCCACTCGTTGGTTTTATTGATTCGGGTTTGAGTGCAGAGAATCTAGACATCGACCCATTTCACGTCCATTTTGGTTCTCATAGTGACTATGTAGCCAACGATGGGAATCCACTGTTACAACCAGGGGAAGGCAGTGAACACGGGACTCATGTAACTGGCATTGTTGCGGCTACCTCCGGCAACAGTATTGGTATTGATGGAATTAATGACCAAGCCCCGATATATGTAGCGCGAGCGACCGGTTCGGGACAATGGGCGCAGGCATTGACGGATTTTGTGGATGCCGCGAAGGAGTCAGGACAACCAAATGCGATCGCAAATCTTAGTCTTGACCTCACTCAGGTTAACCCAGATGGGAGTGTGACAACGCGATATGAGTTCACGCCTCAAGAACGAGGGGCGTTGGAATATGCTCGTCAAAATAACGTGCTGGTTGTGGTTTCGGCGGGGAATGATGGTGGAGTGATGTCCGCTTTGGGGCAAGCGTCTCAGGAGTTTGACAATATCATCACGGTGGGGGCAGCTAAACCGATAGACTTGTCAACGCCTGTCGATAATTCCTTCAACAAAATCAGTGTTGGTGAAACTCCAACCTTAGATATTCCAGATATCTCAACGGATATCAATACTACAGATACTGATAGTCTGCCCATCAATGACTACCCGGATAGTTTGATACCAGTCGAGCAAGCCTTTGATCGTGCTGATTATTCCAGTTACGGCTATGGTTTAGATCTTGTCGCTTCCGGTGGGACGATTGACAATCCGGTGCTGTCTACTGTAAGGGATGGCGTTGGGACAATGGCTGGGACTTCAGTCGCAACGGCTCAAGTTACGGGTGCCGCTTCCCAAGTGTGGGCGGCAAATCCAGGTTTGAGCTATCGTCAGGTGATTGAGATTC